>JAFDYP010000129.1 GCA_018267355.1 Bacteroidota bacterium | reverse complement strand
GATCTGTAGCGATCACATCTATGCGGGAGATATACTCAATAGCAGAGAGCGCTGTGTCCGTCTTGCAGGAGTAGAGTCCGGCCATCAGGAGTGCCAGTACACTGAGTAGTATGACGATCTTTTTATTCATCTCGCGGTTTAAAAATATTGAATATATCTGCCCTGCCTATTCACAAGCTAACAGCCTGGCGTGATAGCTGTACACATGCTTCGTTCTCATTCAGAAACGCATTACGGTCAGAATATTGCATGGCCTAGTATTTTGAAGGCAGATTTCATCGGTCAAAACTCAATTTTCAGAGAGAAATCCCGGTGCCCTAGTCTGCGCTGATAGCACCGGGATCGATGCTTTTATATCTTAAAATCCAATGGAAACACCACCTTGATGTTTACGTTAGCACCCATGTTATAGATACCATTGCGGCCGGTATAGTTGCCTGGATAGGGCTCAAAATACTTCAGTCGGCTCAGGTGGTCCTGATAGGCAGTGTTGAGCACATTAGAGCCGAGTACATAGAGGCTCATGATGGTCCTGCCCTTATTATTGGTAAAACCCGCTCCTACTCCCGCATTCAGCAGTGCATAGCCGGCAGTGGGCGTCTCTGTGCCAAAGGCGCTGTAGACGCGGCCCTGCCTCGCGTAGTAGGTCACCCCTATTTTCACAAACGCATTGACGATCTGCGCCTTTTTGATGTTGAAGTCATACCTGATCTCCGAGTTGCCATGCATGGGCGCTATGAGTGGCAGGTAGCGCTCGCTGTCTGCCACGGCCCTTCCCTTCTCACCCAGAAAGTCCCCGTATGTCAGCGAGAATACATTCTCTATATGCAGAGAGGTGACCGGGTGAATATCCAGCCCTATCTCGCCGCCATAGAGCTGCGCACGGGCAGCGCGGTACTGGAAGGTCTGATTGCCGGGTACGAGGATAGAATCACCGCCATTGGCGCTTTGCAGTTTCTGATTGTAGATGTAGTTCTGGATATAGTTGTAAAAAACATCTGCAGTCAGCGCCACATACTTTGACGTATAGCTGATACCAAAGTCGGGCTGGAGGCTAAACTCGGGCTTGAAGTCTGCATTGCCTATCTGGTAGATATTAGTACCGGGGTGTACGCCATTAGCTGATATCTCAGAGATATTGGGCGCACGGTAGCCACGGGCAAAGTTGAGTTTCAGCGCGAGTTGCTTATTGACGTTGTATGTCGCGCCGATGCTGCCCGTCACTCCTTGGAAAGTGGTGTGGTAATCAGAAAATACTTTAGCAGCACCTGCTGTATCTGCACCGGATACAGGCATATCAAAACCTGTCACAGGGTTGGCCGCAGTATATAGCTGCTGATTATTAAAAATGCGAACGTCATAACGGATGCCCGCTTCTATATCAAACTTGCCAATCTCCTTCCGCACCACGGCAAAAGGCCCGAAGTCTATCTGCGAATAGGATGGTATCACAAACTCCGTCCCGGCCGTCACATTGTTTTGCTGGTACATGCCATTGATGCCGAGGGTAAAGTTCCAGTGTCTGATCTCTGTCATGTGGTATTTGATATCAAAGTTGATCGTATTGAGCTGCAGGTACAGCCCTGGGATACCGTACAGCAGCGGATGGCTGTACTCCCTGCGCACACTCTGCTGGTAGCCCGCATCTATATCCAGTGTGCCGCCCTTTGGGCCCAGATGTATATGGTTGTCAGCATTCACACGGTAGTGCTGCACACGCTGGTGCAGGCGCTCTATACTGTAGGTACGGAGGTCGTGCTGAGAAACGATCTCACTATTGCCATCCTCATCTATCTGGCGGGTAAACTGCCGCGTGGCACTATCGCGGCTGCCGTCTGGTATTTCCTGCACATCATCGTAGAGTGAGAAGTTGACATGCGAGTAGCCCCAGTCCCGGTGTATGCCGAGAGAGGCGCTGGCATCTGTCTCGTTGAAGGCTGTATTGAACACGCGGCCATCATACTTATCAGTATAGTCCATGGCCTGCTTATGTGAAACGCGGGCTATCCAGTCGATGCCCTTTTTAGTGCCTTTGATCATCGCAGATCCCCCTAGCTGCCGGTTGTTAGTGCCGTAGTCCAGTGTCACATCTCCCTGCAGCTCGCCCTCAGGTGCAGGGCGCGTAGGGATGAGGTTAACCACACCGGCCAGTGCGTCGCTGCCATAGCTCAGGCTCGCTGGCCCTTTGATGATCTCTGCGCGCTCCACGCCATATTGATCCACCTCTATCCCATGCTCATCTCCCCACTGCTGTCCCTCCTGGCGCATGCCATCATAGAGCGTGAGCACCCGGTTGAAACCCAAGCCGCGTATGTACGGCTTTGATACATTGGGACCGGTGGTCACGGCAGTCACACCCGGTATCCTTGTGAGTGCGTCTATGGCATTCGTAGCTGAGTTGGTGAGAAGGTAGTCCTTATTGATCACCACGATGGGTATAGGGCTCCGGCTGATCTCGGTAGCGTGAGACTCGCCCGTCACTACTACTTCATTCAGCTCACCTGCTGAGTGAGAGAGATAGATGGTGAGCGTATCCGGTGTCACCGCTGCGGTGATGGCCTGAGATGCATAGCCCAGCATCCTGATCTCCAGCAGTACTCTGGCATCCGGCAGGTTATTGAGCGTAAATATGCCTGCGGTATCCGTCAGCGTGCCGCTCTTGTGCTCGGGCAGGTATATGGTCGCTCCGTAGAGCGGTTCTTTTGTGTCTTTGTCGTAGACCCGGCCTGACAAGGTATGCTGTGCGGGTAGAACCGTGTAGCATCCTATCAGGGCCATGAATAATGCAATATGCTTCATGCTCCTTTTTATAGTCTGATAAAAGAATGGAGGCCCGTATAGCTACAGGCTGAAATACAGCTACGCTATACCTCTTTGAGTTTTCAGTGAAACGGTATCAGGCTATGGCAGGAGGGCCACGGAGATAATAGTGCGCGGCCACTGTAGCATGATAGAGCGGCGCTATGCGCTCACCGGTGCTACGGGGGAGGAATACTACAGTGAAAGAATAAACCTGCTGCGCATGGTCATAGATATGATTGACATCTATTTTACAGATGTTACAGTCGTCTTCCTTGTCTGTAGAGTGTATGTGGTGATCGCAGGCGTGATCGTGCGTCTCGGTATGGTATTTGACAGAAAAAGAATAGTGAAGCTCCCGCACTACCGTAGAGTACAGGAAGGAGCTGAGCAGGAATGCTACAGCTATGATCCGGCCTATGTGCCTTATCTTCACGACGGCAAAAGTATTTAAAAACAAAGAAACAGGCTTTGAAATTAACGTTATGAGATCAGTAGGGCACATCATGCATACTAATACGGACTGGACCAATGCAGTGGCAGATTTTGACCGCCCGATACGTGAAGACAGAAAGGAGGATGCACGGCTCATAGCCCGGGAGATAGCACGCCGTGGCTTCCGCCCGGACTATATCGTTAGTAGCCCTGCCAAGCGCACTCTGCAAACGGCAAAGCTGATCTGCCAGGAGTGGGATTACAAATATCCGGATGTGGTACAAGACAAAACCCTGTATGAGTCTACTCCCTATGAGATCATCCAGCACCTGCGCGGACTGGATGATAAAATACAGAATGCCGTGGTGATCTGCCACAATCCGTCCATCACGTACTTTCTCAATCGCTATGGAGATACCTATATAGACAATGTACCGACCACCGGTGCGGCTCTGATCCGATTTGACAAAGGCCACTGGGCAGACATAGGAGAGCGCGGCAAACTGGAATGGTTCTTGAGGCCAAAAGACCTGCGGAAACAGCAACAATAGCGGCCAGGTTTCCGTTATTATATCATGAGAGTGCTACGCTACATATCGGTCCTGGTACTTCTGCTCCTGGCGCTGCTGGCTACATCCTGCAATACTAAACGGGACTGCCGCGGCCGTATCAAGCACCGCCTGCCAAACGGCGTATGGATATGACAAAGGTCACCTAAGGGCAAAATCTGAAAGCTTAACATTGTGTTTGTGATTTCTTTACTACTTTGGGCATCTCTCTATGGTAAAGCACCTAAAGTTCGTCAACCGCGACGTCAGCTGGCTCTCATTCAATCAACGCGTACTGCAGGAAGCAGAAGATAAAACAGTGCCTATATTGGAGCGCCTGCGCTTTCTGGCCATCTTCTCCAACAATCTCGATGAGTTTTTCCGGGTACGTATCGCTACGCTGAAGCGTGTGATGGATTTTGGCAAGACAGCAAAGACCACGATGCGTATCAAGCCGCACAAACTGCTGGATGAGATACAGAAGATCGTGATCCAGCAGAACCTCAAGTTTGAAAAAATATACAAGGAGATACAACAGGAGCTGCGCTCGCACGGCATCTATATCACTGATGAGAAGAAGCTTAACGCCTCTCAGAGCGCCTTTATAAAAAGTTATTTCGACAATAAGGTGCGCCCATCACTGGTGCCCATCATGCTGAATCAGGTGAAGCGCTTCCCATACCTGAAAGACAAATCGATCTACCTGGCCGTAAAACTTTCTATGAAGGGCCAGCCAAGGCTGACCCAGTATGCGCTACTGGAGATCCCATCTGACCCTGAGGGCCGCTTTGTCATACTGCCCTCGTCCAATCACAATCACTATGTGATGCTGCTGGATGATATCATCCGCCATAATCTGCCATCCGTATTTTATACGTTCCCCTTTGACAAGATAGAAAGCTATACGATCAAGCTGACCCGCGATGCGGAGCTGGATATAGACAATGACGTATCGCAGAGCTTCCTCGACAAAATATCAAAGAGCGTCAAGAACCGCCAGAAGGGCGACCCTGTGCGCTTCGTATATGACCAGAGCATGCCGGCAGATATGCTGGCCATCTTTACCAGCCGCATGAAGCTGCGCAAATATGACAATCTCATACCGGGCTTCCGCTATCATAATTTCAAAGACTTCATGAGCTTTCCTGCGCTGGGGCCCAAGTCTCTACGCTATGAGGATCCCAAGCCTATCATACACCCGGCGCTGGTCAGGGAGAAGAGTATGTTTGAGGCGATCAAGAAGCAGGATATATTATTGCATTTCCCCTACCAGAGTTTCAATCATTTCATAGAGTTGCTACGTGAGGCTGCCATAGATCCTACTGTCAAGTCTATCAAGATCACCCTCTACCGCGCGGCAAAGAAGTCCAAAGTGATCAATGCCTTGATCAATGCGGCACGAAATGGTAAAGATGTGACGGTGGTAGTGGAGCTACAGGCACGTTTTGACGAGGAGGCCAATATCAAATGGGCCAAAGCACTGGCCGAAGAAAACATCCGTGTGATATATGGCGTGCAGGGACTCAAAGTACACTCCAAGCTCTGCCTCATACAGCGCGAAGAAAAAGGCAAGGCCAAACTCTACGCCAATATCAGTACGGGCAACTACAATGAGGTGACATCAAACGTGTACTGCGACGAGTCGCTGCTCACCGCAGAGCCGCATATTACCTCAGAAGTGTCTCATGTGTTTGATTTCTTTGACCGCAACTATATCGTGAGGCAATACAAGTACCTGATCCCCTCTCCGCTCCGTACCCGCAAGAAGTTTATCCAGCTGATAGATGATGAGATCTATAATGCCAAGCATAAAAAGAAGTCAGGCATCTTCATCAAGATGAATAGCCTCATAGATGAGGAGATGATCACCAAGCTATATGATGCCAGCAATCATGGCGTGAAGATAAAGATCATCGTGCGTGGCATCTGCGGCCTGGTGCCGGGCGTGCCGGGCATGAGTGAGAATATTGAGGTGATCAGCATAGTAGACCGCTATCTGGAGCACTCGCGGATATTCATCTTTGAAAATAATGGCGAGCCGCTATACTACATCTCCTCTGCAGACGGGATGACGCGGAACCTCGACTCACGCATAGAAATATCTACCCCTATACTGGATAAGAATCTGCAGCGGGAGCTACTGGATATCCTTAATATCCAGTGGAGCGACAATGTAAAGGCGCGCGTGATCAATGCAGCCCAGGACAATACCTATCGCCATACGGGTTCTGCTATCCGCGTGCGCTGCCAGGACAAGATCTATCAGTACCTGAAGAAGAAATAAGCGCCTCCGGCTCCTCTGGGTCATCTAACATTCGGTTGATAATTTATCAAGGCTCAGGAAACGTCTGTGGGCTAAATTCAACCTTTAGCCAAATAGCCGAAATGGAGATCAAAAAATTTGCTGCCATAGATATCGGGTCCAACTCGGTGCGCCTGCTCATAGAGCACGTGATAGAATCAAAAGGCGCAGAGCCGATGTTCAAAAAGAACAGCCTCATACGTGTACCGGTGCGCCTCGGTGCAGATGCTTTCAAGAGCCACCGTATACCGGAGGCCACTGTCAAAAAACTGATAGAAGCCATGATAGGCTACAAATATATCATGAAGGTAAACGACGTGATACACTACAAGGGCTGCGCTACCTCTGCCATGCGCGAGGCCAGCAATGGCGCTGAAATAGTAAAGCGCATAGAGAAAGAAGCCGGTATCAAAATAGAGATCATATCAGGCAATAGCGAGGCAAGTATGATCTTCAATAGCCAGCATTTCATCGCCTCCAATATCGGGCATGACTGCCTCTTTGTAGACGTAGGCGGTGGTAGCACGGAGATCACGATCTTCATCAAGGGCAAGGCTGTAGCAGCACGCTCTTTTGATATCGGCACCATCCGCGTGCTGAGTGACAAGGTGAGCAAAGACCACTGGAAAGAACTGAAAGATTGGGTCAGGAAAGAGACCAAAACCATCAAGACCTTTGCGCTGGTAGGCTCAGGAGGCAATATCAATCGCCTCTTCAAAATGGCTGAGACGAAACAAGGCAAACCACTCGGTATAGATACGCTGCAGGATATGGTCACAAACCTGAAGCGCTACTCTGTAGATGACAGGATGAAGCTATTTGACCTAAATCCTGACCGCGCAGATGTGATCGTGCCTGCCGGTGAGATATTCCTCACGCTGATGAAGTTTGTAAAAGCGACCAAGATCTATGTACCCAAGATCGGCCTTTCAGACGGTATGGTACGCGAAGTATACAAGGAATATAAAGGCGGCAAGCAGAATAAGCTGACCTAAAAAGTAATGTGGAAATCGCGAATCAGCAGATCAGACAGTACCGCAGAGATTTTCGCTTAGTCTATCTTGATCTCCTCGTCATGCTCATCAAAGAACTTGTACTCCGTGATCGGGAAGTTCTCATTGGTATGGATCCTGATATACCGCTTATACTTGAAAAACCACTTCATCCGCAGTGACGGGAATCCCTTGGTAAAGTAGGCAGCGATGATAGGATGCACATATAGCTTTAGCGAGCGGTGAGTATTGAGCAGATGGTCCAGGTCATTTTGTATCTCATCTATCAGGAGCAGCGGTGAGCTGATCGTACCGGTACCACCACAGGTAGGGCACTCCTCTGCGGTCACGATATTGACCTCAGGGCGCACACGCTCACGTGTCACCTGCATGATATTAAACTTGGAGAGTGGCAGTATGGTATGCGTAGCCTTGTCACTATCCATGAAACCCTTCATCTTGTCATAGAGTATCTTCTTATTGTCAGGGTGCTTCATGTCTATGAAGTCTATGATAATAATACCCCCCAGGTCGCGCAGGCGCATCTGGCGGCAGATCTCTTCAGCGGCTTCTATGTTTACCTGCAGGGCATTCGTCTCCTGATTGCCCTCTACGCTGACGCGGTGGCCGGAGTTGACATCTATCACGTGGCAGGCTTC
>JAFDYP010000128.1 GCA_018267355.1 Bacteroidota bacterium | reverse complement strand
GATCAGCTCCGGCAGCACACTCTCTACATCCTGAGCCAAGACGCCTATTATATGCTTATTGGTCAGACCAAACTTATCAGCGATATCCTTTTTGTAATAATAGCTCACACCTGTGATCTGCATGATCTTACTTATTGCATTATCTATAGGCTGGATATCAGACTTCAGGTTTTTGTCTGAGATATTAAAGTAGCCGCCAGTGACATTGACATCACCAGCAAAATAACCTGCCCAACCAGCAGATGCAGTAGGCATCTGACCATAGACACCTATGGCGTTGGCATTGCTGGAGTTTGTGACAAAAGTACCGCCCCTGCCTACACCTGTAGTAGGAATGTGCAGACCAAATATACCAGAATAGGTACCTGATGTGACACCCTCTATAGCATTAAATCCATTAGCAGCACTTGTATTGTCTCCGAGCAGGGATACTCCATTGCCACTGGTATTGGCAAACTCCACCATGTCACCATTTGCGGCGGTAGTACTAGAGAGAATCTTGAATTTGTCTACACCACCTGCGGCACCTACCGACGAGGTCTGAGGTGCAGTAGTGCCTATACCCGCCTGTGCACCATTATCATAAATGATAGAATTACAAATCGTAGTGGCAGTGGTAAATTTAGTGATATAGTTAACAGTAGCTGCTGCACATATAGAACCCGGACCTGTAGGACCAGTAGGCCCTGCAGAACCCGCAGCACCTGTAGGACCGGCAGCACCAGCAGCACCTGTAGGGCCAGCGGCACCAGTAGGACCGGCAGCACCAGCAGCACCTGTAGGACCGGCAGCTCCAGCAGCACCTGTAGGACCCGCGGCACCAGTAGGACCGGCAGCACCCGCAGCACCTGTAGGACCCGCAGCACCTGTAGGACCGGCAGCTCCAGCAGCACCTGTAGGACCCGCAGCACCAGTAGGACCGGCAGCTCCAGCGGCACCTGTAGGACCAGCAGCACCCGCAGCACCTGTTGGGCCAGCAGCACCGGCAGCACCTGTTGGGCCAGCAGCACCAGCTGCACCTGTAGGACCAGCGGCACCTGTGGCACCAGCGGCACCTGTAGCGCCAGCAGCACCCGTAGGACCAGCTGGTCCGGTGGCACCAGCAGCACCAGTGGCTCCGGTAGGACCTGTATTTCCATTAACTCCTATAGGACCTTGTGCGCCTATAGGTCCCTGAGGGCCGGTAGCACCATCTGCACCGGTAGGACCGGTAGCGCCAGCACCAGTAGGACCAGTGACCCCAGCAGGGCCAGTGGCACCAGCAGGACCGGTAGCGCCATCCGCACCAGTAGGACCGGTAGCGCCGGCACCAGTAGGACCGGTAGCACCGGCAGGGCCTGTGGGGCCATCTGCACCAGTAGGTCCTGTAGTACCTACACCTGTAGGGCCTGTAGCACCATCTGCACCTGTATTACCTTGAGGACCAGTAGCTCCGTCTGCACCGGTAGGGCCTGTAGTACCTACTCCTGTAGGACCAGTGACTCCGGCCGCACCTGTATTACCTTGAGGACCAGTAGCTCCGGCTGCGCCTGTAGGGCCAGTAGCACCAGCTCCCGTAGGACCGGTAGCACCAGCAGGGCCGGTAGCACCAGCTGCACCGGTAGGACCGGTAGTACCCACACCCGTAGGACCAGTGGCACCAGCAGGGCCGGTAGTACCCTGAGCGCCTGTGACACCAGCTGCACCGGTAGGACCGGTCGTACCTACACCCGTAGGACCAGTGGCACCAGCAGGGCCGGTAGTACCCTGAGCGCCTGTGACACCAGCTGCACCAGTAGGACCAGTAGTGCCCACACCTGTAGGACCGGTAGCTCCGGCTGCGCCAGTATTACCCTGAGGACCAGTAGCGCCAGCTGCACCTGTAGGGCCCGTAGTACCTACGCCTGTAGGACCAGTCACTCCTGCTGTGCCGGTAGCTCCGGTAGCACCTGCTGCTCCGGTAGGACCGGTAGCGCCTGCACCTGTGGCACCTGTAGCGCCAGTAGCACCAATGCTACCCGTAGCACCTGTGGCGCCCACGGCTCCTGTAGGGCCGGTAGCTCCGGCACCTGTAGGGCCAGCCGGACCCACTGCACCTGTAGCGCCAGCAGGTCCTGTAGGACCTGTAGTACCACCGGATGCCTGGCACATACTTACCCAGGCTGTAGTAGTTTTATTCCAATAGAAAAAGCATTCGACATCTGTATCGAATACCATCAGACCATCCTCGGTGGTAGCCGTGACTATAGCCAGTCTCTGGGCTGTGGTCATGCGCGGGGCCAGGAAGCCCTTGTCGGTGGCCTCCAAGTGGAGCACCGCCTTGCTGTTTGGGGTTAGGGTACCTATACCGACATTGTTTTGCGCGCGGACTGCTACGCTCACCAATGCCAGAAAGGTAAGGAGTGTTAAGGTTTTTTGCATGCTGGATTTAAGGTTTCGATTGGTTTATAGAGTTGAATTGTATTTATCTTACCAGGGTTACGTTTCCGGATTCTGACCGCATGGTGGCGCTGCCTTCGAGCTGATATTCGATCTTCCATACATAGACACCTATATCTTGTTTTACGTTCTTATATGTGCCGTCCCATCCTTCTCCAATGCCGTCAGTCTCAAACACTTTCTCGCCCCACCGGTCAAAAATTTGGAATGCAATTTTAGTCAAATTTTTGTTTAATGGCTTAAAAATGTCATTC
>JAFDYP010000127.1 GCA_018267355.1 Bacteroidota bacterium | reverse complement strand
GATATTGTAGATACCACGAGGTTTAGGAGACAGGAACATGGCTTGATTGCAGAAGGAGTCAATGTAAATAGCGTTGTTGTCATGCAGCGTGGCAGGATTAAACCATGCTGTGAAGTAGGTATTTGTGTTATAGATACCCCAATCACCATTGGCTGTACCTTCTGCTACCGTAGCCATGTCAATATTGTCCAGCTCTATCAGCTGAGACTCCTGTCCTTCGCCATTGCTGCCGAGATCAGGCACTACTACCGGAGCATCCAGCGTGCCCTGGCCCAGCAGAATGATAGTGTCACCGGCGTGAGTAGCCAGTTCTGCCTCACCCTTGAAATCCTGCATAGTACCTACCACCTGGATAGAATCACCCTCATGGAATGTGTATCCGAAGCTTCTGGTAGAGTATACCTTCACACCTGCCTGATGATCATTCAGAACGAACGTAAGACCACCGGTAGTACGATATTTGTTAGTATTGGGGCCGTAGACCACACCTGTAGTCACTACACGGCTAAGAGTATCGCCATTGTTTGGGATACCATTGGCATCATTGACGCGGAGTTGAGAGATTGTCTTTGGAGTCTGTGCTGATGCGGCACCCAGAGCAGCCATCAAAAGTACGAGTGTACCGAGTTTTTTCATGCTAGTTATTTTTTTGTAAAGATAATTTAATTCTAAAATTCAATATAAAGGGTACGTTAAAACGGGCTATTTTTTCACAAAACGACCCGTGTGGAATCCGTCCGGACCGCTTACTTTATACACATAAACACCATCAGATAAGTCGCTGATATCTATATACTTACCACCACTTACATCTATCTGCTGCTCCAGGCAGGAACGGCCAGACATATCGAATATTTGCAATGTGTATAACTCAGGCGCTTGCACCCTTATCATATTATCAGCGGGGTTGTGATAGAGGCTCACTACAGCCTCATCCAGCAGGTCATTGACAGCAGTAGTGGTCTCACCTCCTGCCAGCCAGATCGTGGCATTCATGATCAGCTTGCGGTGGTTGCCACTCGCATCTGTGATCCAGCCATCGTAGAGTTGGTCTCCCGGGTCACCACTGGCATCATCAGTAGGTGAGCTATCTCCCATAGCTGCGAAACGCCCCTTGCCATAATAGCCGTGGGCAAATATAGCATTGGTAGAGCCAGAACCTCCGGTTTTGTAGACATCCCCTTTGACTGTAGGATTATTAGAAGTACTGAGGGTCATGGTGGTACCCCCGCTCCATTTGACCTGAGTGACGGTGCCATACGGACCGTTCAGGCAGGAGTCACCGGGAATATTGGTCACACCATAGGAGCCGGATATATCCTGAAGGTCAAATGTGATACCGAAGGGGTTAGCATGGACGCCGTTATTAGTAAAGAGATCATTCCATATAGCGGGTGAATCCCAGCCATCAAAATTGCGGTCGCTGCCGTTGTGATCAGAGACGATGAAAAGGCCACCACCGTTATACACAAAGTTGACCAGAGCAGCTTTCTCTGCCATGGTCATTTGCAGATTCGGTTCATCTATCACAAACACTTTATAGTTAGACAGGTCCTGCGGATTGCTGCTATTGCCATAGGTGATGGCTACATTCCACGGGAGCGATTCTACTGTCATGCCAGACTTCACACACTCTATGCCCCAGGCAGAGATACCTCCTGTCCAATAGTTCTCAGGGGTCAGGCTATTGATCGTAGACTGCGCGGGCGTAGGGTAGCGCTGCGCATTGGACTGCTGGCCCGTAGTGGTCACATTGCCGCTACTATTGATATAGAGATTGTGTACATCTGCATCTACCACCCAGTCCGCATTGCCGCAGACCTCACCAAGCGTATTATCAAAAAGGATCCTCTGTGAGAAAGCAGAGCCACTCAGTATGAGCGCAAGCCCGATCGTTAAGTACTTTTTCTTCATTTACTATTACCTATCTTACTATTAATCTGCCCGATCCGGTCTGACCAGCGGCGGAAACGCGCCACTGGTATACCCCTACGGACAGCCTGCTAATATCAATATTCTGATTGTTAACTCCATATTTATCAATCAATAATCTACCCACACAGTCAAAGATAGCCACATTGCACTCTGCGCAGCTGAGACTCACATAGCCATGGGCTGGATTGGGATAGAGGGCAAAATCTGCTACCTCCACAGCCTGTATACCTGAAGGCTGGGTATAGCCTACTATGGCAGACTCACTGCCTGTGCAGCCCTTATCATTGACAGTGCTGAGCGCTACCAGGTAGTTCTGAGAGTGGGTATATATATGATATGCCGTCTCGCCGCTATCCACTGCGCCGTCACCAAAGGCCCAATGATAGCTGAGCAGCCCTGGTGGCGCTGCTGACACGTATATAGTGTCATGAGACACGGTATAGCTGAGGTGCACCACGGGGCAGGTATCGGTCACTACGGATCTATAGGCCGTATCGGCACAGAGGCCATTGGTCACTATCTGGCGGATAGTATAGCTGCCTGCACCGTGATAGGTGTGCGTGGGAGCAGCCAGCGTGGAGGTGCTACCATCGCCAAAGCTGTACAGCCAGCCGGTAGCGCCACGCGCACTGTCTGAGAGTTGTACCACCGTATGCGCTACGGCTTCGCCAAAGGCAGCCACCGGTGGCGCTACTACATGTACGTAGAATGTATCTGGGTCGCCATTGACTTCGTTGCGGCTCATCTCCCGGGCTATGATCATATATGTGCCGGGCGCAGGCCATGACAGTGTCACACTGTTACTACTGAGGCTGAGCAGCGTCGCGCCGATGTAGGTCCAGCAGTAGTGGCTACCAGCGCGCGGCTGCACAGTATAGGTAGATGAGATACCGCTGCATAGGGCACTATCTCCGGCTATGGTGAGCGGTGCAGGCTTCAGTATAGAGTAGAGAAAAGGCTTTTCATACTTGAAGCAGGTATCCAGCAGCTGCGGCGCGAGCAGCCAGGGCTCATGGCTATAGCCGTAGAGCGGATGAAGCTCATTCTTGATGCCCAGATGATCCATACGTGCATGAATGGGTACACTACCATCTACCACCGGGAAAATCGGATAGCCGAAAGGGCTGCCTACGGTATATGGCACGAGGTTGTCCTGATCACCGTGGAGCGAGATGACGGGCACATTATCCTTGGCCGTAGGCCGGATAAATGAGGTATCAAGAATAGCACCCCAGTGATTGATGATGCCGCGTATCATGGGCATTACACGGTTATTGTCAGCATTGGTAGAGCAGTCATAGCAGCCTAGATCGCTCGGCTCCAGCGTGATGCCATGTATATCTGAGGGCACGTCTGAGGGCTCCATAAAGCACGAGTGCAAGGCTGAGAAACAACCTGCGCTGGAACCAGTGAGAAAGATAGCCGCAGTATCTATCCTGTACTGCGGATAGCGCTGGCAGAGGAAGCGGACCGAGGCCCTGAGGTCCTGAGCAGCGCGATAGACCGCCCTGACGGCGCTACCGGTACTCAGTACATTGAAGCCGATGCGGTAGTCTATGGAGGCGACAGCATAGCCGCACTTGGCATAGTAGGTACAGTAGTCGGGTATAGGGGGCTGGTTTCGGGTGCCGATCAGAAAGGCGCCGCCAAAGGCATAGACGATCAGCGGACGGCTGGAGAGCGTATCGCCCGTGGGTTCGTAAAAGTCCAGATAGAGGTCCTGCGAGATACCCAGTTGATTATCAGCAGTACCATAATATATGGCGCTGGTCACAGTCGCATCATGAAAGACTGTATCGAGGTAACGGCGAGACGTACATTGCGCATTTATATATAATGAAGTACATATAACAATAGCGAGTAAAAAAGTCTGCCTCATGGCCATCTGGATTTGAATAGGAAAGTAAGAAAATCCTGAGAACCAAAATGTTAATCCTTGATTTTCAACTCCTGATGGGTGTTAATTAGTCGGCGATGGGCGCTGCCCAACGCTAGTGGAGTGCCGCCCCGTTGGGGCTTAATACCAACCAGGTTGAATTAGTTCTTGAAAGGTACCTCTTTGACCAGGTAGCGGCCGTCGAGGTCATTCCACTGGCAGAGGGGAGACAGCGCTTCGGCCGCATCGCAGCCTATGGCGGACTCTGACATGCAGCCGATCAGCAGTTTCATTTGCAGCGAGCTTGCCTTTTCGGCCAGTTCCTTTGCAGCCCAGAGGCCGCCACATTTCTGCAGCTTGACATTGATGCCATCAAAACTGCCCGCTATGCGGTCTATGTCATGGATGCCCTGGCAGGCCTCATCAACTATGATGGGCAGCTTAGTCGCCTCTCTGAGCTGGCGCGAAAGGACTACATCATCCCTGTGAAAGGGCTGCTCGATCAGGATACAGCCGTGAGCGGTCAGCATCCCCACGAGCTGGTCAGCTTGTTCTATCGTAGTCCATGCCTGATTAGCGTCTACTGCAAAAGGAGCATCACTAATCGAGCGGAAATCCTTGAGCATACGCTCATCATCCTTCCCGTTTAGCTTTAGCTTGAAAGTAGTGAAGCCTTTTTCTTTGCCGAAGGCAAGGCGGTCTTTCATTTCTTCTTTGTCACAGACTGCTATGGTGTAGGTGCGGATCGCGGTGTCAGGGGGCGTGATGCCCAGGAGTTCGGCTACTGTGGTCTGCTTTAGTTTGGCCTCGAGGATCCAGAGGGCCATATCGAGCGCGGCCCGGGCAGGTGGCTCTATAGAGGTGGGCAGGGTGGCCAGTACCTGACCCGTAGTAAAGCTAGCGTCCAAATGACTTATGTCTATTTGCCGAAGGCAGTCCAGCGTAGACTGCTGCGTGTAGGGTAAATACGGTGGTAAGGTGGCTTCGCCAAAAGCGGTAACACCATCCTGCTCCAGTTCTATAAACACGGCATCCGTATGGGTACGCATGCCATGTGCAATACGGAAGGGAAAGATAAACTCGAGCCGGTAGGGATGCAGGGTGATTTTCACCTGCGCAAAATAGCCAAATGCCGAGACTCTGCAAGTCCACGTGGCGGACTCAACTTTACAGTACGCAATACCAAAAAAATCATACTTTTGGTCAGTTTTGAAAAATCGTGAATGAATTCATTTCAGCAAACCATAAAGCAGGAGTTCACCATGAGTGGTGTAGGACTGCATACCGGCCAGCATGTCACGCTGACCTTTCATCCTGCTCCGGCCAATCATGGCGTAAAGTTTCAGAGGACGGACCTGCCCGACCAGCCCACCATTCCTGCTGACTGCGACCTGGTGACCTCTGTAGACCGCGGCACCACGCTGGAGAAAAACGGTGTGAAAATAGCCACTGTGGAGCACCTGATGGCTGCGCTGGTAGGCCTGCAGGTAGACAATGTGCTGATAGGCCTGGATGGCATGGAGGTACCGATACTGGACGGCAGCTCAGAGCCTTTCATAGAGGCGCTGGAGAAGAACGGTATACAGGAGCAGTCGGAGCACAGAGATGTGTTTGAGCTGCGTACCACCATGAACTTTGTAGACAAAGAAAATGGCGTAGAGATACTGGCTATGCCGAGTGACCACTACCGCGTCACTACCATGATAGACTACAAGTCTGATGTACTGGGCCAGCAGCACGCCTCGCTGAATAAGGTAGGCGAATTCAAAAAGGAGATCGCATCGGCACGTACGTTCTGCTTCCTGCATGAGCTGGAGATGCTGTATGACGCAGGCCTGATAAAAGGCGGTGATGTGAACAACGCCATCGTGATAGTAGACAAGCCGGTGAGCGAGCCGCAGATGACCAAGCTGCAAAAGATGTTTAATAAGCCTGACATCACCGTGGTGGAAGAAGGCATCCTGAATAATGTAAAACTGCGCCACGCCAATGAGCCTGCGCGCCACAAGCTACTGGACGTAGTAGGTGACCTCGGCCTCGTGGGCACGCCGGTCAATGCTAACATCATCGCTACACGTCCGGGTCATAAGTCTAACGTAGAGTTTGCGAAGAAGCTGAAGGCCTTTATAAAGAAGACAAGGCAGCATGACAACTCACCCGAATACGATCCGAGCAAACCGCCTGTGTATGACTCTGAAGGCATCAAAAAGCTGCTACCACACAGGTATCCATTCCTGCTGATCGATAAGATCATCCACGTAGATAAGAAGACGGTGGTGGGTGTAAAGAATGTGACGATCAATGAGGAGTTTTTCAATGGCCACTTCCCGGGCAACCCTGTGATGCCGGGTGTGCTGCAGATAGAGGCGATGGCGCAGACGGGTGGTATACT
>JAFDYP010000126.1 GCA_018267355.1 Bacteroidota bacterium | reverse complement strand
TCATCACTTCTATGATATCACTCGGATACTTCTCTCCCTGAGAGAGTATAGCCAGTATACATAGCTCCAGTACACCTTTGCGCATCTGCGCTTTTGAATTTTCGATATCCATCTTCTTTTCTCCTTCTTATTTTGCTACAGTACATCGACTGCGTTGATTTATTCGTGAAAGGTACAAGTCTTTGTTTCCCTTTTTTGTTTTTTCAAAACCCTCCTCCTTTCGGAGGAGGGCGGGCTGCTGCCGTGGTATTTTCGCTTTTGTTTAACCGGCAGGGCTGAAGCTTTTATAGTGTCTTAAATCTTACTACTACCTTATAGGTGTCATGGCTATCCAGGTATGAAGCATCTACGTGAAATCCGGCTACCTGAGATAGCAGATTCCGGCGCAGGTCCTCTTCATCGCACTGTACCTCCTGCACCGTTATCGTCCCGCAGGAGTTTACCTTAAAGATGATCGTCGCATCATGCTCACCATCCACTTCCTTCAGATACTCGGGAAACTGAATCTGGCTCCTTATCGATGATACAATATTGCGCTCAGCCAGCTGCGGATTGGGTTTAGAGGCATTCGTAGCCGCGTGGGAGGCTGCAGCAGTCATCAGGATCAGGGTGGCAAGGGTGATGAGCTTTTTCATTGTACGCGATTTTGTTTCTGCTTTATTTACAATGCAAAGATATATTCATTAACCTGTATTATGCAATACAAAGTACTAAATAAAAATACAACTATCTGTTTATCAGTATAAATAAATTTTATCTGAGCGCATATGTATCTGAATTATGACAGGTTCCGTTATTTAAGGTGAAAGGAATTAACATAAATTTAGTCCCTTGCATTGCATAGTACATTCCCATAACTATATCTTTGATGCGAACTCTCCAGTTTACCTAAGGCCCGCTAAAACCACCTAAACCACTGATGAAAAGCCTACTCCTGTCGTGCAGCTTGTGGCTTTGCTGTGTCTTGTCCTTTGCTCAGAGTTCTTCCCACCGGGTCACAGGCCGGGTAGTAGATACCGCTACCAATACCGTCATAGAACTCGTCACTGTGCAGCTCCGCCACCAGCAAAGCAAGAACCCCGAATACGTCCAGGTATCTGATCTGGATGGCAAGTTTATTTTTGAAAGGGTGATACCCGGAGACTATGAGCTTTACATATCTTATGTAGGTTATGATGCGAGAGCGATAGCTGTCAAGGTAGATCATGACGTGGACCTCGGCAGTGTCACTCTGCATACTACCTCACACGCGCTGACAGAAGCTACCGTGGTGGCAGATAAGCCCGTGATCACCAAGAGCGCAGAGAAAACAGTATTCAACGTAGCACAAAGCCCCACGCATCAGACAGGTACAGCAGAGGATGCACTGCGCAATATGCCGGGAGTAGCTGTAGACCGCAATGGCAACATCAGCATGATAGGTAAGCAGGGCGTCAAAGTACTGGTAGATGGCAAGCCCTCCGTACTGGCGGAGAGTAACCTTCAGGCCTTTCTCAAATCTATCCCTGCCAATACGATTGAAAGCATTGAGCTGATCACGAACCCGTCAGCGCGCTATGATGCAGCCGGCAATGCCGGAATCATCAATATCAAACTGAAGAAAGGCAAACGCGACGGACTCAATGGCTCCATATCTGCCACCTATGGCATCCTGAACCGATACAATGGTAATGCCGTCCTTAACTATCGAAAGAACAAGTTTAACCTCTTTACTACCTATTCGGTAAACTACAAAAAAGAGAACCATGAATTTAATGACAAAAGAGACATCACGATCAATGATACACTCAGTCACTACTATCAGCATAATCCCAGCACCGACCGCAATCTCAGCAACTCGCTGAAGGCCGGCCTGGATTACTTTATCAATGACAAAAATACACTGACCTATACATTTAGTGGCAGTCATAACTGGGGCCGGATGAACTCTACCTCTGATTCCCGCAATATGGATGCAGACTTCAATCCCCTGAGCAGTTTTCTATCTGGTACACAGAACAATGGGTTAAGCCTCTCTCTGACCAATGATATCAACTATCTAAAGAAATACGACTCTACTGACAGGGAACTCATGATTGACCTCTCACATACCTACGTCAAGGGTACTAACAGAGATTATCTTCAGTCCAAGGCTTACGATACTGCAGGCAATGAGATGCCAGCTCAAAATCTGGACAGGAGTATGTATACCCGAAATTACATCCATAATATCATCTTCAAATTGGACTACGTACAGCCTCTGAAATTAAAAGGCTATAAGATAGAGACGGGACTGAAAAACGAAACGACGCTCAATCACAACGACTACAATGTCTACGATAAGCAGAACGGCAATGAGGTAAAGAATACATTATTAAGCAATGGATTTGAGTACATAGAAAATATAGCCGCCTACTATATCATAGGCTCGGGAGCGTACAAAGAACGGCTGACCTACTCAGCAGGCCTGCGCGCTGAGCACACCTATATAGGAAGCAATAACAGTGGTGTAAACCGCAACTATCTCAGCCTCTTCCCCAGTGCCAGCCTCAATGGTGTGCTGGGTAAGGAAAAAAACCAGAACCTCAGCCTGAGCTACAGCCGCCGGGTAGAAAGGCCGGCGTTTCAGCAGATCAATAATACAGTGACATACTTTGATCAGTACTCCACCTGGCAGGGCAATCCATATCTTAGACCTGCATTCAGTCACATCCTGAGCCTGGAGTACAACATTACTATCAAGAAAACGATGCTCAGCATCTCTTCGGAAAACTCCTTCACCGATGGGCTCTTCACAGAATCCTCCGCAGTGGATAGCAACCGTGTGACCCGGGGATCGGTGCGAAACGGATCTAAGTCTACTACGATAGGCGGCGGCTTTTATATAAAATCAGATCTCACCAAGTGGTGGAGCATCCAGATGAATCACTATGTGGCATGGCAAAAGTTTGACTACAAGGCTGGTATTAATACCGGTCCCGTCACTGGTGCCTG
>JAFDYP010000125.1 GCA_018267355.1 Bacteroidota bacterium | reverse complement strand
TGTGTCTTGATTCTTACTTTGTACTCCAGGTATCTTGGTCGGTGATAGTTCTTGTCACTACTCTATAATACGGAGCCGTATTGGTAGGCACAGTGACTGAGGTGGTATAAGTAGCCGTAAGCACCATCTTAGAACCATCTATGCTTGTGATCTTCCAGCTATAAGTCTGGGTAGAGCCACTACCGGAGAAGGAAATGAACGCATTGTCCTTGTCCAGATCCCAATAGCCCGTGGTCACATCGCTGGTCTCATTGAGGCACTTGGTCTCTGCGTAATCATAGTAGCTTCTTTGCGCAGTATTATTCAGGTAATCCCTAAACTCCCTGTAGCCATCCTGCTGGCATGGCAGCGTGTCGTAGCGGAGATTGTTTATCGTATAATTAGTATCACCAGATATCTGTCTTGTACTGGTCGAGAGTACCCACTTGTGACTGGTCAGGATGCTAGCAGTGGTGGGATCAGATTTTTTGCAAGAAGCGAGGAGTGTAAGCACAAAGGCAAAGGCGAGGAGAATTCTCAGGTTTTTCATTTTCGTTTGTTTAGGTAATAAAATAATGGGGTCGAAAATATCAATCCTTGTGATAAAAGAAAAGGGATGATAAAAAATTATCATCCCCTCAAATATTTAAAATATAAAAATTGTCTATCAGATGCCGTCCGGAGTAGCGGTGGTAGGTGTACTCTCCTCCGGCGATTCCTGCTTGTCAAAAGGACGCTTGCCCAGCAGGCGCTCCAGATCATCTTTGAAGATCACCTCCTTGGTGAGTAGCTCGTTGGCCAGGATATCCAGCAGGTTGCGCTTCTCACGCAGCAGGCCCTGGGCCCTCACATATTGCTCATCTATCAGCTTGCGCGCTTCTTCATCTATCATTTTAGCCGTTTCGTCGCTGTATGGCTTTGAGAAGGCGCTATTATTGACCATATCATAGAAAGAGACATTGCCCACTTTCTCATTCATGCCATAGTATGCTATAGCTGCATAGGCCATCTTGGTCACTACATCCAGATCGCTCATAGCGCCTGTAGAGATACGGTCAAATACCACGCGCTCCGCTGCACGGCCACCCATGGTCATGCACATACGGTCTTTCATTTCCTCGGTGGTCTCCAGGTATTTCTCCTTAGGCAGGTACTGCGCATAGCCGAGGGCAGCTACACCGCGCGGTACGATAGAGACCTTGACCAGCGGATGCGCATACTCCAGAAACCAACCACACAATGCGTGACCTGCCTCATGATAGGCTATGATCTTCTTCTCGTCCGGCTGTATGATCTTATTCTTCTTCTCCAAGCCACCTATCACACGGTCTATGGCATCGTTAAAGTCCTCAAAATCTACATCCGACTTCTCTTTGCGGGCTGCGATGAGGGCGGCTTCATTACAGATATTGGCGATATCGGCCCCTACGAATCCCGGAGTCTGTGCAGCTAGCTTGAGCGGATCTACACCGGCAGCAGTCTTGATAGCCTTCAGGTGCACCTTGAATATCTGCTCACGGCCCTTCAGATCGGGGCGGTCTATAGATATCTGGCGGTCAAAGCGGCCCGGCCTGAGCAGTGCCTGATCGAGCACATCCGGCCTATTGGTAGCCGCGATCATGATCACACCCTTCTCTCCGCTGAATCCGTCCATCTCTACCAGGAGCTGGTTTAGCGTGCTCTCGCGCTCATCATTGCCTTGCACGAGGGTCTTGCCACGGGCACGGCCTATGGCATCTATCTCATCTATGAAAATGATACATGGAGCCTTCTCACGTGCCTGGCGGAAGAGGTCGCGCACACGAGATGCACCTACCCCTACAAACATCTCTACAAAGTCCGAACCGGAAATGGAGAAGAAAGGTACCTGCGCCTCCCCAGCCATAGCCTTTGCTATCAGCGTCTTGCCTGTGCCCGGAGGGCCTATGAGCAGGGCTCCCTTTGGTATCTTGCCGCCGAGGGTGGTGTATTTCTTGGGGTTTTTAAGGAAGTTGACAATCTCTTGCACTTCCTCTTTGGCCTCGTCCAGACCGGCTACATCATCAAAGGTGATCTTGATCTTATCATCTTTGTCAAAAAGAATCGCTTTGGAGCGACCTATGTTAAAGATATTACCCCCCGGGCCACCTACGCCGCCTCCGCCCATGCGACGCAGCATAAACATCCAGAACAAGAATGATAATCCTATGACCACTACCCAGCCTATCAGACCATTATAGTCTTTGGCCTCACGGTAGTTTTTTAGAATGTGCCTTTTCTCCGGGTGCTCCTTGTAGAAGTTGTTATAGAAATCTTCAAACTTATCATTGGAGGCTACTGTGAATACATAATGAGGACCACTATTTACAGTGCTGAGTATCTTATTTTTTGAGAGCTCCTCATATTTAGGGAGCTTCAGCGCGGAGTCTGTGAGATAGACATATCCCTCCCTGCCGCCTACTATCTCCACGCCTTTGACCTCATTGTCCATGAGCATCTGTGTGAGCTGGTCTATAGAGATGTCCTCAGTATGGTGCTGAAATAGCGGAAGATTAAAGAGGACTATGATGACTCCCAGCAGGAGTATGACCCACATAAAGTTGAACTTGAGTCCACCGTCATCCTCACTGCCCCGCGGCTTTTGGTCTCTATAGAAAGGCTTGTTGCCTTTTTCATTCTGATTTTCCATGATATGCTACTTCTTCTTGCTTGTATTTTTAGTCGCGGGTTTCGTTGCTTTTGTGCCTTTGGCCGCTGATTTTTTGCCTGCGGCATTTGACGCAGGCTTTTTGTTTGCAGTCTTGCGCGCAGGTGCTTTCTTGTCTTTATATGGTTTGTCTGCTGTCCAGCGGACTGGCTTTTCCTTAGGGATGATATCCTCTGCGAGCGACCTCCTGATAGATGGCTTATTCAGGCTCTCCCTCAGGTCCTTGCGCTCCTGTGGAGAGAGTGACCTTTCTACCTCTTCGATCGTCATCTCATTATCGTCCGTTCTGGTTTTCTTATTGGAAGGACGTACTGCCTTGGGTTTTATTGCAGCCGCATCATCGTGTTTGGAGACTTTAGCATCGCTCCAGAGCTCCTCCAGCTGGTAGAAGTCCCTGCGCTCCCTATAGAAAATATGCGCCACCACGTCTACGAAGTCTACGATCACCCACTCACCATTCTTTTGGCCCTCGGCGTGGAATGGCAGCTGTCCGCTTTCCTTTGCCTTCTCCAGTACACTCTGGAAAATAGCATTGACCTGCGTACCCGAGTCGCCGTGAGTGATGATAAAATAATCTGCTACCGTATCGTGTATATCCCTGAGGTCGAGGCTGACCACGTCCTGGCCCTTTTTGTCCAGTATAGCGTCTATTACCAGATCTTTGAGTATTTCTGTATCGCCCGCTTTCTTTTTAGCCAATATGTCTTATTTTTAGTACCGTCAAAAGTAATTCATTTTCACAAAACAAAAAGGATACAGGCCGTACTCATATCCTGCGCATACAGATGCAGTGATAATGTCTCCGCCATGACCATACGATCTAAGGCATGCCCCACCCCTTGTTTGCCGGAGCCAACCACATAGCCCTGCATAGCGTAGACTCTACCAATAACTATGCTAAAAACCTTCTCGCCTCACAGCGGGTACCGGAGGGCACCCTCATCACAGCCTCAGAGCAGACCGCCGGCAGGGGCCAGGCAGAAAGCAGATGGCATACAGAGCCGGGGCAGAACCTCACAGCCTCTTTTATCCTCTATCCTACGTTTCTGGCAGCTGACAGGCAGTTTTTCCTCAGTATGGCAGTGAGCCTGGCGGTACGTGAACTGTGTGAGGAGGTGATCAATGATGACATCCGTATCAAATGGCCCAATGACATCTATCATAACGGCCGTAAACTGGCCGGCATCCTGATAGAAAATACGATCAGCGGCAGCCAGCTATCGTCATCAGTAGTGGGCATCGGGCTGAATGTGAACCAGGTAGACTTTGACCCCGCGCTACCTAATCCGGCATCGCTGCGCTCAGGGTCCGGACAGCAGCAGGACCTGCGGCACATCACAGAGAAATTAAGCACCTATCTGGAGAAATACTACCTGCAGCTCAGAAACCTGCACTATAACTTTTTGGATAAAGCCTATACGGTGCATCTATATCGGTACAATCAGACCGCACTCTACCGCAGAGACGGCCAGGAGTTTCGTGGGGAGATAATGGGTGTGACCAAAGAAGGCAAGCTGATCATAGAGAGCAACGGGCGGCAGTTGAAATTTGGGCTGAAGGAGGTGGAATATTTGTAAATATTATCTAAACATACCGGTAAATTTACCAAACTCCTTTGAACCCTTATCCTTATTGAAATAAGAACTGTATGAGATTGAAATATATATTTATTTTATTGGTTTTTCTAACCATAGCCAAGACATCATCGGCTCAGGCGAGCAAAGGGTATTGCAAAATAGAGATGCATGTTTATTGGCAAGAGGCGCTAAAATCCTCTAGCAGTGCGGCCTCTACTAACGATGGCCTAAAGGATGTAATTGTACTGAGTAATGATGACATCCTGGGCTACGACACATCTTCCATCCCGGCCTGTTGCATTTTGAAAAACAGATTGG
>JAFDYP010000124.1 GCA_018267355.1 Bacteroidota bacterium | reverse complement strand
TCACGCCTGCCTCGCCTTTTCTCGCATTATTCTCAGCACAGGGCCATGCAGCCTGACCTTTCCCTATGGTCCTTCCTCTATATGCACTATTCTACCGACCGTACGCATGATAATGAGGACAAAGAGCTGCCTTTCAAATCTGATGAGGCCATTTTTCATTTCATTCCGGCCTTTTCTACCGTCCCACCTGTACAGGCTGAGGTCGTGCTAAAACTGGATACGAGATCTATACCTTCGCCGGAGTACCACCCATCTTATACTCCTGCTGATGCTGCCCATCTGATCTGGCAGCCACCAAAGCTTTCCTGATCGATAGTTTTTTGTTTGTGCCTGCAGCATCGCTGTCAGGCTGATCTTCCTTTATCTCGATCAGAATCATTTATATGCTGAAGTATATTATCGGATTTTCTATCCGCAATAAGCTGGTGATAGGCCTGTTTACTGTAGGACTTATCATATACGGAGTACTTAGTCTCCGTTCG
Organism: Bacteroidota bacterium; assembly: GCA_018267355.1. Taxonomy (GTDB): domain Bacteria; phylum Bacteroidota; class Bacteroidia; order Chitinophagales; family LD1; genus UBA1941. The sequence goes on along the minus strand of JAFDYP010000124.1, from coordinate 13,730 downwards.
CTACCCATAGACGCAGTACCGGATATTACTAATAACCAGGTGCTCGTCATCACCACCTCTCCCTCTCTGGGAGCTGCCGATATAGAGCGCGTCATCACCTTTCCTATAGAGATGGCTACGCGCAATATCCCGGGCATCATAGAGCAGCGCTCCTTTTCGCGTTTCGGGCTCTCGCTCGTCACTATCGTATTTGATGATAAAACGGATGTCTACTGGGCGCGACAGCAGATAGCTGAGCGCCTCGTGCAGGTGCAGAGCGAGCTGCCGCCCGGTCTTGGCACTCCTACTTTGGGGCCGGTGACCACCGGACTGGGAAAGATATTCCAGTATGTGATACGGCCCCGCCCGGGTTTTGAGAATAAATACTCTGACACCGAGCTACGCACGATACAGGACTGGATAGTGCGCAAACAACTGCTGGGTACCAAGGGCATAGCCGATGTCAGTAGTTTCGGCGGCCACCTGAAGCAATACGAGGTAGAAATAGACCCCTTGCGGCTCAAAGCCCAAGGCCTGACTATACAGGATGTGATGGATGCACTGCAAAAGAACAACCAGAATACCGGTGGTGCTTATATAGAAAAAGGCCCGACCGTCCTCTACATCCGCAGCGAGGGACTGGTGAAAACGGAAGATGATATCGGCACAATACCTGTCAAAACAGTAGCGCATGGCATACCACTGCTCATACGCGATATAGCGGCTGTCAGGATCGGCTCTGCTATACGCTATGGGGCTATGACCTACAATGATAAAGGTGAAGTAGCCGGCGGCATAGTCATGATGCTCAAAGGGGGCAACTCCTCAGAGGTGATCACAGCCGTAAAAAAACGCATAGCTGAGATACAAAAAACACTACCTGAAGGGGTAGTGATAGAGCCATTTCTGGACCGGACCAAAATGGTCAATAATGCGATCTCGACTGTAGAGCGAAATCTGGTAGAGGGCGCACTGATAGTCATTTTTATCCTGGTCATCTTCCTGGGCAATATCCGAGCCGGTTTGCTGGTAGCATCTGTCATACCTTTGGCCATGCTGTTTGCCATTATTATGATGAATATCTTTGGCGTAAGCGGCAACTTGATGAGCCTCGGTGCTCTGGACTTTGGCCTGATAGTAGATGGAGCCGTGATCATAGTAGAGGCCGTCATGCACCGCCTGCACCAGGGGCATCACACGCCTGGCGGCGAGATCAGCACAGATGAGATGGACGGTGAGGTCAGCCACGCCGCCGGAAAAATGATGAGCGCCGCTGTCTTCGGGCAGATCATCATACTGATCGTTTACCTTCCTATACTCACGCTGGAGGGTATAGAGGGCAAGATGTTTAAACCTATGGCAGAGACTGTAGCATTCGCTATCATAGGTGCATTCATTTTGTCTGTCACCTACGTGCCTATGATGGCCTCAGTCATGCTCAGTCGCCGTATAGGCGGTAAGCCATCTCTGGCAGACCGGGCCATGAGTATCCTGGAGCGTGCGTACCTCTGGACATTACGCAATGTCCTTCGTGTGCCAGTCGTGGTCATCTCTGTTGCTGTGCTACTTTTCGTAGCATCTATCGGCATACTATCTACTATGGGTGGAGAGTTTATCCCTAAACTGGAGGAAGGCGACTTTGCGGTAGATACCCGCGTACTGACGGGTAGTTCTCTTTCTACTACGATCCGCAGTACGCAGCAGGCGGCACATATCTTATTGACGCGTTTCCCTGAGGTAGAGAAGGTCGTGACCAAGATAGGCAGCGGAGAGATACCTACGGATCCGATGCCGATGGATGCCTCAGATATGATGGTAGTGCTCCGGCCCAAATCAGAGTGGAAGTCAGCCAGGACCTTTGATGATCTGGCTGAGAAAATGAACAAAGCCCTTGAGGAAGTGCCGGGCATCACTACAGGGTTCCAGTTTCCTGTGCAGATGAGATTTAATGAACTGATGACAGGTGGCAGACAGGATGTAGTGTGCAAGATATTCGGCGATAATATTGACACACTCACAGCCTGCTCCCGGCAGGTGGCACAGTTAGTCAGCGGTGTACAAGGCGCCCGCGACCTGTATGTAGAGACCGTGACAGGCCTTCCGCAGATGGTCATACGATACAATAGAGATGCATTGGCTCAGTACGGCCTGTCTGTGACGGCTGTGAATGAGGTGATCAAGTCCTCCCTGGCCGGAGCAGCATGCGGTATGGTATATGAGGGCGAGAGACGATTTGACCTGGTAGTGCGCATGGGAGAGAAGGATAAAAGGCAACTCAGTGATATCCAAAACCTGCCGGTACTCACACCGTCCGGCCAGCAGATTCCTTTATATCAGGTAGCAGATGTACAGATCCAGGTAGGACCTAACCAGATCCAGCGCGAAGATGCCCAACGCAGGATCAGCCTCGGCTTCAATGTACGGGGCCGGGATGTACAGAGCGTGGTACAGGAGTTGCAATCCCAGATCGCGGCAAGGGTCAAATTACCTGCCGGCTATTATATCACCTACGGCGGCCAGTTTGAAAATCTGGTGGCTGCTAAAAAGCGCCTCAGTATCACACTACCAGTCGGCCTGCTTTTGATCTTCGTCATGCTCTTTTTTGCCTTTCAGTCCATCAGGCAGGGCTTACTCATTTTCTCAGCTATACCGCTGTCAGCTATAGGTGGCGTACTGGCATTGTGGCTCAGAGGTATGCCCTTCAGTATATCAGCCGGAGTAGGATTCATAGCCCTATTCGGTGTGGCTGTGCTGAATGGTATCGTGCTTATATCAGAGTTCAATGCGCTGCGGGACGAGGGGATCGAGGATCTCACCGAGCGGATCATGAAGGGTACCCGCACGCGGCTAAGGCCAGTCCTCATGACCGCGGCTGTAGCCTCGCTCGGTTTTATGCCTATGGCAATAAGCAGCGGGGCCGGTGCTGAGGTTCAGCGCCCTCTGGCCACTGTGGTGATCGGCGGTCTTATTACTGCTACGCTTCTCACACTGATCGTTCTGCCGCTGATATATATCTGGTCCGAGCGGAAAGGAAGAAAACCATCAGGTCGCACCGGAGCGGTGGCGATACTGATGCTATGTCTCATGACTGCACCGGCTATGCTTTCTGCGCAGCAGACCATATCACTGCGCCGGGCCATAGACAGCGCTATGATACATGACCTGTCCATCCGGGCATCAGTCCTGCACGTCAGCAGCTCTCAGCACCTGGAGCACTCCGCATGGGATCTGCCTGCCACCTCTGCTACAGGCGAGTACGGACAGATCAATAGCATTTACCTTGATTCTAAATTCAGCGTTTCTCAGAGCATCGCTTTTCCGCTGCTATATACCGGACAAAAAGCACTTTACCGCTCGCAGACAGGTGTGGCAGAGACTGAGCTCCAGATGAGCAAAACTGACATAGAGCGCCAGGTAGCAGGCATCTATTATGAGATGATACTGGCCCGGCAGAAGCGTATGGTGCTGGTAGATGCGGATAGCATGTACAGCACATTTATCCGGCTGGAGGCTGCTCGCTATAGTGCGGGAGATATAGATGCGATAGAGCAAGCGGCATCTCAGGCCGCGAGCCGCCAGATCAGGCTGCAACTGCAGCAGCTCGATGTCGATTATAGCGCATTGCAGCTCGCCCTCAGCAGGCTGATGCGCTCATCTTTATTGTACGACCCAGCTGATACTATCCTGAAACTCCAAATGCCCATGCAGGCAGATACAGCCCTATATGAGCAGCACCTGTCTATACGGCACATGTCACAGCAGGCAGAGGCGGCCCGGCATGAGTGGCAGGTGGCGCGCTGGCGGCTACTGCCCTTGTTTACACTGGGCTATAGCAATCAGTCGATAAACGGATACATGCGCACGACCACCGGTGAGTCATACTATACATCTGCCGCCAGGTTTCAGTCCGGTTTTGTTGGCTTGGGCATACCGGTCTTTTTTGGGGCCGGAGATGCACGGATCAGAGCCGCCAGAGATAACTATAAACGTACACTGGCAGAGTACGAGGAGGTGCGATCACGCAGGAAGACGGAGCGGCAGATACTACTTCTCCGCTATCAGGCGGCGATACGTACGCTGGACCAGTATGAACTCACCACGCTGCCGCAGGCCCAGATCATCCGCGCAGGTGCCACCCGGCGGCTACAGCAGGGATCTATCAACTATATAGAGTGGATGATGCTAGTCAATCAATCCCTGACTATCCGTACCGACTACCTCAGTGCCATAGGAGAGTACAATAAAACCGTGCTCGATCTCAGTATTTATTTCAAAACTAATCAATAGCCATCTGCAATGAAAAATATAATAGCCTTCGCGATCATAGTACTTCTCTATAGCTGCTCTCACCGTCAGACTCCTTCAGAGGCTACACACGTAGCGTCAGCTGACCATACTGTAGTACTGACTGATAGCCAGATGACCAATGCCGGGATTACTATGGGCCGCGCCACTACTACCCGGATGAGCGAGACGCTCCGCGTGAATGGCGTAGTAGATGTACCACCACAAAATCTTATCTCTGTCAGTGTGCCTACTGGCGGCTACCTGAAGAGTACCAAACTTCTGCCTGGTATGCCTGTACATAAAGGCGAGGAGATAGCAGTGATAGAAAACGAAGTATTCATACAAATGCAGCAAAGCTACCTGGCCGCGCAGGCCCGGTCCGAATACCTGCAAAAGGAGTATGCCCGCCAGCGCGATCTGAACGCCACCCAGGCTACCAGTGATAAGATATATGAGCAGGTCACATCTGACTATAAGCAGCAGCAGGCAGAGCTCAATGCACTGAGGGAGAAACTGCGGCTGGTAGGTATAGATGCCGCCAGGCTCACTGCAGACAATATCAGTCGTAGTATCCGTCTGGTGTCACCTATAGATGGATATGTTTCTGCTGTGAATGTCAATATCGGCAAGTTTGTAAATGCTACTGATATCCTTTTTGAGCTGGTCAATCCAACAGATCTGCATCTGGCACTCACCATCTTTGAAAAGGATATGCCTTACATCACCAAGGGGCTCAAAGTACGCGCGTATCCTGTCAATGATCCCGGCAAGGTATACAACGCAGAAACCATCCTGACCGGTAAAAAGCTGGATGAAAGCAGAAGCTCCATTGTCCATTGCCATTTCACCTCACCTACACATGAGCTGCTACCCGGCATGTTTCTCAATGCAAATATAGAGCTACCTGAGCGCGACGGATACGCCGTGCCTGATGATGCGATCATACGCAGCGGAGACAGCTTATATCTGTTCCGGGCCGATGGCAGGAATATATTTACGCTGGTACAGGTACATCCGCTACTATCCAAAGACAGTATCACTATGATAGCCCCGGATGGTCTCGATCTTTCGCACCAACAGTTTATCTTAAAGGGGGCTTACGCCGCATATATGCAGCTGGCTAATAAAAAGGAAGAGGATTAGGTATTGATGCTTCCAGCGCTCTAGCTGAGGTATGCCCTTAGTAAAAAGCCCTGCCAGAAATCCCGGGAATCCCATCTCCTTCATTTTGCCTTTGGCAAACTCCTGCATCTGTGCAGCCGTCCAGTCCGGCTGTTTGAATTGGCCATTTTCATAGCAGTAGGCGCAATACATTCCGCTGATAGATCCGTCTGCATTGGTGCCGCCGCCACCAAGGGATTTCTTCATTGGCATACCGCAGCTCTGGCAGTTTTTGTATGTCTTGTCCATAAAAGTTGTTTTACGAAATATACCACATTACCACTACCGCACTATTATCAGCTTATGCACCGGACTGCTCTGGCCGTCATGAGAGATACTGGCAAAGTAGGCACCTGGCGCGAGGTCTGCTACTGAGACCTTTTCATCAGTCAGCAGATTTTTTTTCACCTCGGCACCCATCGCATCATAAATGGTGAGAAGTGATCCACCCACCGTGGCCGGTGTGATGATCACCCGGTCACTGGCAGGATTGGGATAGATGGTCCAGTCGCTATTGCCGGTTATGTTCTTTACGCCTGTCGCAGCGCTATCTATCTGAGCCAGTACCGTCAGATCGTCAAAATAAAACCCGTCATAATTCAGGTATTGATCACTGCTGAGGGTGAAACGTAGCATGGTCTTGTGGCCTGTATAGTCTCCCAGGTCTATCACCTCCTGGACCCATTCATTCTGGTAGCCGTCATACAGGCTTTGGTAGGCATTGTTTTGGTTTTGACCCACATTGGTATACAAACCGCACAGGGGTGACCAGCTTTGTCCGTCAGCAGAGGCCTCTGTCAGGACATAGTCATAGCTTTTTTCCAACTGCCACCGGGCCTGATAGAGCAGGCTGGCACTGGTGGCATGAGTCAGGTCTATGGTGTCCGTGAGTGTGATGCTGGTAGTAGAGTTATTAGGATAGTTTCCGTTTGGACTGTCTGTGATGGAGGCTGCAGGAGAGGTATAGGATGATGTTGTGGTTCCCCAGCTACCCGTATGTGTGAAAGTCGCAGCGCTGTTGCAGTTGTTATAATAGAGCGTATCGCCGCTGATAAATTTCTTTGTGATAGTATCTGCATAAGTATAAAGGCCATTATCCACTACTACTGCAAAACTAAAGGTCGACCCATTAGTGATGTTTGGGCTGAGCTGTATGAGAAAGGAATCCGTGACAGTAGACAGCAAAGCCGGGTTTGTGATCGTCCTGACCGTAGAGGGCACAGTTACATTAGGATCAGAGGAGGTAAGAGACAGCGTATAGACTGATGGAGTATCCAGGCCGAGCTGCTCTGCCTGATATGTGAATTTGAACTGATGTGAGAGCGTCACCTTTGGCGAAATGTCCGTCAGCTCCAGATGGCGCAGGAGGAATTTATGCGCATAGAATATCAGGTCAAAATTCTCCCTGGCCACATCGGTCACTGCAGAGGCAGGCGGCCAGAATCCATAAGCCTGCGATCCGGACTCAGGGGTCATAGATAGGATCTTATTCTTCGTGTTTTGTTCGCCGTACATCCAGTCATCAGAGTCACCGTTGGTAGTATAGCCTACCGTCTGATCTCCTGTGCCATACAGGAAGCCATTATACTTCGTCATGGTGCGCGCATAAGCGATATACAGGTCAGAATCCGGCGTGAGCAGGCCTGCCTCATATCCCCATGGGTAGATGAGCATATTGCTGTAGGTATGATAGTTCACTGCTATACTAAAGTGATGGTGCTCTGCGAAAAACTTCATAGCAGCTATCTCAGGCTCGCTAAATCCCGCTGTACCGCGGTAGGTTTCATCAGTAGTCACGTTTGAGGAGCCGGTATTATCATAGCCCCAGTTGTATCCATAGTTGCGGTTTAGGTCTACACCATAGGTACTGTCAGCATTATGCCTTCTGTTCTTGCGCCACATACCGCCACCGGTAGGGTTGGTAGTCTCATTATAGATATAGCCATCAGGATTTACGCATGGTACGATATACATCTCTGTATGATCTACCAGTGCACGCACTTCGGCAGAGCTCTGGTAGTTTTCCAGCAGGTACCACATATAGAACATCATGTCTGTCAGCCCCGCAGGCTCACGTGCGTGATGCAGCGCTGTGTAGAGTATCTGTGGCTTCTGGGTCTGGTCAGAGTCCGGGTGATTGGATATGCGCAGCCAATAGATAGGTCGCCCCTCTATCGAGTGGAAGGTGTCGATCACATTGCGCGCAGATATCAGGTTAGGATATTTAGCATGCATGGAGTCTAGCTGTGTGAGCAGCTCTGCATAGGTCAGGAAGCCACCCATGCTGCCGCCATGAAAATTGGCAGGTGTCTGCACATTGTAGCTGAATGGAGAGCTGCAGGTCACTGTCCGCGGCGAGGCAGGATTTATGGGGGCACGCTGCTGCGCATAGTACGTGGCCACATCCTGTATCAGCACCTGATAGCTAAATCCTGCCGCAGCTATCCTCTGTACTTCTGATGCAGAGAGGTCAGTGGTCAGGGAGATCCCTTTGCGAAACTGGCCGTGATCCGCCTCTATACCCAGTGCTGCGAGGTCTGCTATGGTATGGCTCGCATCCAGGTTTACCTGCACGCGGTCATAGCGCTGCTGCTGGGCAGACGCCACGGATAGGGATAGCACAAAAAATACTGACAAGACTATTGCCGGGAGTTTCATAAAATAAAAATGGTTATCTATCAAAGATAACCATTTCATTATCAGTAGTTGTTAATACTATTGCTCGCTTGCGATCTTGATCTCTACCCTACGGTTGCGGCGGTTGGTTTCTTCCACACAGTTTTTATCCTTCATGCACTCCTGGCTCAGCTTCACAGTGCCAAAGTACGCAGAGCGTATACGCAGTGTAGAGATACCCTGCGCGGCGAGGTAGTCTACCACTTCTTTCACGCGGCGCAGAGAGAGCCCGTTATTGTAGGTATCTGAGCCGTGCTGGTCTGCGTAGCCACTCACGTACACCACATTCTTCGGGTCCTTCATTCTTTCCACCACCTCACGTAGCGTATCTCTGGAGGCTGTTCCTAGGTTAGATGTATTGAGGTCATAGTAGAGGATGGCAGTGTATGGATGGTGCACATCTTCTTTCACGCGCTTCTCTGCTACCATATTTACATCTACAGTTCCCTTGTCTGTGATGCTTGCCCCTGATATGGTCTGTGTCTGGTAGTCATCCTTGCCCACACGCACCACATCGGTTGATTTTACCTTCTTATCATAGTACATTACGCCCTTGTCGTTTGTATAGTAGAATGCTCCCTCGCCTGGGCTGCGCGGATCAGCCACCTCTACCCGTGCATTGGTGATAGGGTCATGTGTAGATGCATCTATCAGTGTGGCACTGTAGAGTGGCTCTTCTTTCTTTTCCTCTTTGGCCGGTGCCGGGAAAGAGAAGCTAAAAATGTCGTCATCACCATCACGATTACTGGCAAAGTAGCCGATGCGGTTCTTGCTGTCTACTATGATGCTGAGGTCGTCTTTAGCCGTGTTGAAGTTGACGCCCATGTTGTGCACCTTGCCAAATTTGGCACCCTCCATACGTGCGTGAAATACATCCAGCCCGCCGTAGCCCGGCCATCCGTCTGATGTGAAAAAGAGGATGCTATCGGCGGCCATGTATGGAAAGAGTTCATTACCCGAGGTATTGATCTGGGGGCCGAGATTGATCGGTGTCTCCCAGATGCTGCCATTGCGGCGCGCGTAGTAGAGATCCATACCTCCCTGGCCACTCCCCTGCATGTCTGATGAGAAATACAGCATGCTGCCATCAGGCGATAGAGAAGGATGCGCGTAGTTCGCGCCTTCCATTTCAAAGTTTAGCAGCTCAGGTGTACTCCACTCAGAGCCATTGAAGGTGCTGTGCAGTATCTGAAGCTGATCATGCTTCTTGTTCTTTTTATTGTTTCGGGTGAAGAATATCTCGTCATAGGCGGCATTGAAAGTAGCCGTACCATCATTCAATTTAGAATTGATAGCGCCGGGCAGTTTGTCTATTATGTTGAGGTCTCCTTTGCCATCTTCCTGCACAGTGTAGATGTCTGTGAATGGTTCCTTATTCCACATGATGCGCTCAGATGCCTGTCCGCGCTCAGCACGGTTGGAGGTGAAAGCCAGTCCTTTCTTATAGTATGCAGGGGCGTATTCAGTAGCATTTGTATTGAATGCAGTGCGCTCTATATGGAATGTATTCTTGTGGTTGTTATGCAGCCCTTTGTCAGATACTTCGGCAAACTCCATAGGCATTTTACCTTTCAGTGCCGGGTCGTTTGCCACTTTTTCAAACTGCTCTTTAGCCTCTGCATATTTACTGTTAGACTGCAGCGTGCGGGCATAGTCAAATGTGGTTTGTGTACCGGCCTTGCCTGCCTTCACTATCTCACCGTATACCGATTCGGCCTTGATGCTATTGCCCATTTTCATGTAGCAGGCAGCCAGTTTCACCTTCACACTATACACGCTGTCCCGCCATGCAGTGTCGCGGCTGCACGGTGCGGCCAGTATGTGCTCATACTTGTCTGCAGCTGCTACATAGTATTTCTGCTGCATTTTCTTGTCGGCACACTTTACAGCTTTGTCCCAGCGGCTGGCTTTGCCCGCTTCGGCTCCTGAGGCTGCCAGCAGCAGGCAGGAGAGGATGGCTATGTGATAGTATTTCATGTGATATAGGCTTGGTTGGGCTTTCTTATTCTTTTCTTTCACTTAAAAGTATCTAGGCGACTGGGCTATCCGTGTATTGAACTTAGGTATCTTGAACCCGAGCACCACCTCATGATTGCCATAGCTGGAGGTGCGGAAGTTGGTCTGCTGCAGCTCACCGGCATAGCTCAGCTGCACGTACTTTGTGATACCCACGCCGAGTATAAATCCGAATGCAGCATTTACACGATAGTACGGGCCAAACCAAAATACCTCTTTGTATTTGAAGTTGAGGTTGATGTCAGCATTAAAGCGCTCCTGCTTGTCCGAGCGTATCATAAACGAAGGCATGAAGTGGAAGTCATTCCTTGTCTTCAGGTCATAGCCGGCCATGATATTAAAATTGAATTTCTCCAGGCTGTAGCGGTTTTTGGCTACCGCGTAGTCATAGGCATTGTGTACCAGTTTTGGCACTGAGAAACTCACGTAGAAGTTTTTGGTCACATATGCGGCGCCTACTGATACATTCACCTGATAGGCCGTTGTATTCAGTTTGAAGATATCATCACCATTAAAGGTGGTGGTCAGGGCGCTGCCATTCTCCTGTATCGCACCAAATGAACCTGACAGGCCCAGCATGAGGCGACGGCCTTTTTTCAGCTTGATGCCATAGGAGTAGGATAGTGTAGCGCTATAGTTTTTCAGCACACCATACTCTTCATACGAGATAGCGCCTCCCAGTGACGAGCTGGTATAGCCCAGCCTGCCATTGGCCTGCGCCAGCAGTGTGCGTGGCGCCCCCGGAAAGGTAGCCTGCTGCTGATTGAATATCAGGGAGCCTACCACATCCTCGCTGGCGCCTGTCATGGCCGGATTGTATAGCACCTGGTTATTGAGCCAGTAGTGGCGGATGCCCTGTGCCCCGGCCGATACGGTAGCCAGAGACAGTACGGTGCTGAGTATGGCTATGAGTGTATATGATCTTCTCATGCAGATGAGGTTTAGTCGGGTTTAGTATTTGATCAGGAAATAACCTTTCTGGAGTGGTTTGCCCTCTTCCAGTTTCAGTGTGTAGAAGTAAGTATCTACAGCCAGCTTGTGACCTAGCTGAGAGAAGCCCTCTTCGTTTATTCCTTTCCAGTCATTCTTGTATCCCACACGGTGCAGTACTACCTGGTCGTTGCGGTCTACTACGGTCAGTTCATTGTTGGGGTAGCTCTCCAGACCGGGGATGTAAAGCTCGTCATTCAGCCCGTCATCATTTGGGGTAAAGAGTGTAGGCACAGTCAGTGTCGTTCCCTTGCCGGCCGTATAGGTCACATCATCAGTAGCAGTACAGCCATGTGCATCAGTGACCAGCACGGTAAAGGAGTACACACCAGTATCCGGTGTCAGGAAGAGGGAATGCTCTTTGGTCGAGTCGTCCAGGTTTTCCGCCGGAGTCCAGGCATAGGTATACGGACCGGTACCACCAGTAGCTACATTGAGCGTATCTCCCAGCGGATACCGCGTCACCGGAGAATAGTATACACTCTTGTCCGGTCCTGCATTGGCATGCACAAAGTGGTAAACAGTCACTACCACTTCATCATAGATGGTGTTGCAGGAGTTGGACACGGTCCACCTCAGGGTATTTGCAAATTCGCTGAGACCGCTCACAGTAGCACGCGGCGAGTCAGCAGGAGAGAACGATCCCGCACCATACACCACGCTCCATATACCTGTGGCATCATCCGGCAGCACACCACCCAATACATAGCTGGTAGGGCAGATAGAGGTATCAACCCCTGCAGAGACCGTGCGCAGGGTGTCATCACGGTATATCTTTACCTCGTCAAAAAACGACGGCGTACAGGCACCATTTGTCAGCTGCCAGCGCAGGATATTTTCGCCGTAGGAGAGGCCATTCACGGCGGTAGAGGCACTGGTAGATTGGGCTACAGTTCCTGCACCCTTTATCACCGTCCAGGTGCCTGTGCCTACAGATGGCTGAGCAGCAGACAGCGTAGCCTGCGGACTGCATACACTCTGATCCATACCCGCATATGCAGGAGGTGGATTAGTATCGCGGGTGATCACTACGCGCGCATAGGAGTAGAGGTGCGACAGGCAGGAGATGTTATTGGCTGTCACGCCAAACTGGAATACGTTCGCTCCGACCGTCAGGTTATTCACCTGAGGCATAGGGATGGTATCACTGCTCACCTGGCCGCCGCCAGATACCGTAGCCCACAGTACACTGGCACCTGCCGGTGCTGTGCCCTGCAGCGTAGATGTAGTGGCGCATACATGGAAGTCCGGGCCCGGATTGGCCAGCCTGCGCACCTGCAGTGTCACAGGCCTGCGGTACAGCGTGAGCGCAGGTAGCTGGCTATTAGTGATCTTGACATAGTACATACCTGCATTTGAACTATCCATACAGAGTATAGTATAGACATTAGACGATCCCGATACGATCAGCGTAGTATCCAGATACCAGGCATAGTTGTCTCCTACAGATGGACTGGCGTCTGTGCTGGTCACCAGCGAGATAGCAGACTGCTCAGTAGCGGTAGTATCTATATATACGTCCGCACTATCCTGAGGAGCATAGTAGAATGAATCCACGTGGGCCTTATTGGGCACCAGGTGGCGGAAGGTCAGTTTATTATTGGCCAGGTTCAGCGTATCGAGATGTAGACCGGTGAGCACGGGGAAGTAAGTCAATCCATTGGCGCTCAGATTGGCTACTTTCAGAGCAGCCAGTTTATACAGCGAGTCCGTAGCTGCTCCATTCAGATTGTTGCCCGCTAGGACGATACGCGTCACCCGTCCTCCGGATGTCGTGATGCCATACCAGGTGCCCACATTGCCCGTGAGCCAGCCACTATGGTTGATCCAGTTGGCGCCACCGGTAGTATTGTAGAGGCTAACAAGCGTAAGGGAGTCTGACGCTGCTACCTGCGCCTCTGACTGTGTACTTTGCACCAGTATTCCCATCAGGAATAAAAGGCTGATGAACGGGTTGTAGAGTTTTTTCATCCGGTAAGATGTTTTGAGGACGAGACAAACGTAAAGTTTTTATTCTGAAAAAAGACGTATGCGAAAAATCTACACCATATTTTTTTTGCCTTGCCTATTGCTGGTTCCGATGGCAGGTATAGATCTGCCATTCGCTTGAAAAGGTTGTCAAATCAACCTTCTGCCAGCCTTTTTATCTTCAAAGACAATTCTCATTCAGCCTATTGTGGTGATTCTGCCCCATGTAGTTTTTGTGTATTGATTTTAGTTACACAAAAAATTCTCTTAGCATTCATTTTTGGTACATTTGAGCCACAAATCATCATCATGACGAAACCCTACTCCCCACTGAGATTTTTATTGGTATTGATATTATCTATGACTGGCATTGATGCTGCAAAGGCCGCAAATGGTGCTGTGACCGATTATGTCAATGGGAAATACAGTGACTACTACCTGCAGTTTTACTACTATAACGCCTCGTTGGCCAGCTTCTCATGCGCCTATGATGGCAGGCAGTTGCTGGTGGGTACTAGTGTAGGAGACGGTACTTATCTCAATGCAGCCAATTTCACGATTCCCTCAGGAGCCTATAATTTTGCCATAGGACCTAATATCACACATACTTACTACGTGCAGTTGCATCAATATGGCCGTGGTCATAATAGCGT
>JAFDYP010000123.1 GCA_018267355.1 Bacteroidota bacterium | reverse complement strand
GCTTCTTCAGGTCATTAGGATCGTCCAGCACCAGCAGGATAGACTTGTGGTACTCCTGGAAGACGCCGTGCCTGTAGCCGCCCAGATTGACATAGTATAATTTGCGGCCATCGTTAGATTTTGCGGCATCGCGGTCGCGCACTACAGATACAGCATAGCCGTCGGCCTGAGTGATCTCTGCATAGCAGTCTATATGCACCAGCACAGACTTGGGCAAGGGTATAGAAGAGCGCAACTGTGCCAAAAAGCCCGGATCCTCCAGGTCTGTACCTACGCGGAATACCACATCATGCTGCTCGGTATTAAATCCTTTAGGCCGGTAGCCTATCAGTATCATGTATAGCTTCAGGTCACTCATTCTGAGGATCGTATTTTGTATTACCCCTCTCCTTCGGAGAGGGTAGGGTGAGGCGGCTGTTAGCCCTCCCTTCAGAGAGGGTCGGGAGGGTTGTATTATTTCTCTTTGCCCGCATTGGTGAAAATCGCAAACGTAGTCGTACCATAGGTCTTGCTCTTTACAAAGTGCTGGTGCTTCTCAAAGTTGTGGTCAGGATTATGCTCCAGGATGAACCAGCCCTCCCCATCTATCAGGTCATAGCTGAAAAGAATATCCGGTATATCGCCGAGATTGGGTAGCGGGTACGGCGGACCTGCGAATATCACGTCATACTTCTCCCTGCAGCTCTCCATGTACTTGAAGACATCCATCTGCATCACCTTGATGCCGGTGAAGCCAAACTCCTGCGCAGTCTTCTTGATGAAGTTGGCGCACTTGGGAAATATCTCTACCGTGGTGATATCAGTAGTCCCACGCGATGAGAATTCATAGCTGATGCTGCCTGTCCCGCCAAAGAGGTCGAGTACCTTGATATTATCAAAGTTGAAGCTGTTATTGATCATGTTGAACAGGCCTTCTTTGGCCATGTCCGTAGTAGGTCGCGTAGGTATATTGGACGGCGGGTGAAACTGCCGCGCTTTGTATTCTCCTCCTATGATGCGCATGGATTACAGATTGTATAGTGGATAGTTGAAGTGCATAGGGTATCCCTCAAAGGCTGCGCTGAAAGTTCTGTCGGCAGGCTCTTTGGCAAAAGTAACGGAGCGGAAGTAGCGCGTGGTCATATCATAGAGCTGCGAGTCCTGGCTCACCTCGCCCATGAGTATGGCACGAGTCTCTGCACGGTTGATACCCATCTCGTCTGCTACGAGCAGCACAAAGTAGATATAGTCCTGCGTGGAGCGGTACTCATACTGATTGTAGATGCGCAGCCCGCCTGATGCATCAAAGTAAACGACCTCTATACGCCCCGCGCTTACATTTATAAAGAGGTTTTGAGACTCTGTCTGGCCGGTGCGCCGCAGCGTCTCGATGAGCACAGCGCCGGAGTGGTAGTGTAGTGCGGCAGGGTATTTACTGCGGAGCAGTTGGGCTATTGCTTCCACCTTTTCAAAGACAAAACGCGCCTCACCACCCATGATCTCATTGACCCCGGCAGTATCATCTGTTTCCTCCTCCTCATAGAATATGGTCGGTACGATCTCAAAGCCACCCGACCATAGGATGTATACGAGCGAAAAATCTTTATTCAGGAAAGCATCCTTATCCAGTATGATCTCCAGCTGCCCGCGCAGCTCTGCATCAGAGGTCACAGACTGGAGTGCATACTCCCCATAGTAAACAGTGCTATCTCCCTGCGAGATAAAGTAGCGTATATGGCTGTGATCTATACTGAGCTTCAGATGCTCAGTACCATCGCCACGCACATCAGCAGGGTCGCCTATCGCATTGAAGAAGTTTCTGGTATGTGTGGCGGTGCTCACGGGGCAAATATAAAAAACGGGAGGCAGGTGGCTGGTGTTTGTTGGCGGGAAATACAAAATACCTACCGTACACGGGCTAATATCTGTCAAACTTGTATTCCCAGCCACCTGCCGCCCAACACCAGCCACCCAAATTTTCACTACGTTTGCGGCCATGACACCACGTAGCAGCCGCTGGCGCGAGTACCTTCAGCTCAAGATAGACCGCAATAAATTTTGTGCAGCAGTAGGCCTGCATTTTACTAATCTGCAGCCGGGCCTCATAGAGGCAGAGCTGGAGATGAAGGAAATGCTGGAGCAGCAGAATGGCTACCTGCATGGTGGTGTGACCTCAGCAGTTTGCGATATGGTGGCAGGCTATGCGGCCTACTCGATGGTAGAGGAGGGCCAGCAGGTCTTTACAGTAGAGTGCAAGGTGAGCTATTATAATCCCGGTATCTCTGATCGCTTTTATGCTACAGGCTGGGTCGAGAAAGCCGGCAAGCGGTTTCACTTTTGCGAGAGCGAGATATACTATATGAAGGGAGAGGAGAAGGTGACCGTAGCCAAGAGCTCTACCACTATGGCCGTGATAGAGGCCGGCGCGATCAAAGACAAGCATGATAAGTAACAGGCTGCATTATTAAAATGTATTCCTCTCCGTCTCTCTGCCTCTGCGGTTAAAATGTATCTCCCGCCATCTCCCCAATATAAAGCTCTCTCTATCGTTTGATAATTTGGTACAGTATTAGTACACAGATATTGAAATAGTTAAGCTATGTTAGCTATGTGAACGAATGATGGTGCATGTCCCAGCTGAAAGCTACATACCGTGAGATCTGGCATATAGCCTACCCCCTGATACTCGGCAATCTGGTTTATACCCTGATCGGTATCTGCGATACGGCCTTTATGGGCAAGATACCCGACCTGCACCTGGCACAGGTGGCGCAGGCTGCCATCGGCCCCAGTAGTATTTTCTACTCTGTCCTTTTTATGATCGGCTTTGCCTATACACGCGGTACGCAGATACTCATAGCGCGACGCATGGGTGAGGGCAAGCCCCGCGAGGTAGGAGAGATAGCTGACAATGCGATCGCCGTGATGCTGGCTTCATCGCTCATACTCTTCATACTGGTGCAGGTATTTGCCACGCACCTGCTGCACTGGATGATGCACGATGAGGAGGTAGTGGCAGCCAGTGAGACCTTCCTGCGCTATCGTATCTGGGGCATCATGGCCAGTTTTACCAGTTGTGTATTTATTTCTTTTTACTCGGGCATCGGGCGCACACGTATCCTCACGGCTTCTATCGGGCTCATGGTCTTTATCAATATCATCCTGAACTATCTGCTGGTCTATGGCAAGCTCGGCCTCCCGGCTATGGGTATAGGTGGCTCTGGATTGGCATCATCTATAGCAGAGTGGCTCTCTGTGGTGATACTGGTGATCGGGGTCTTCTTCCGCCAGAGGCGGCGTGATTTCAAT
>JAFDYP010000122.1 GCA_018267355.1 Bacteroidota bacterium | reverse complement strand
GGTACCGCGGTGGCCGCTACTCCATATTTGAGGAACGTTGGTTTGCCTACTATCTCTGGCTGACCCAGACCAGTATACAGCGCGCTTTCATAGCTGATATGAACGATGTATATATCACGCGAGACCCCTTTGCACTCCGGCATGAAGACCTGACACTATATGTAGGTCGTGACCAGGCCAAGAAGATAAAGGATTCCGGGCGGCTATTGGCGGAGCAGGAGCACTACTGCCATGATGCCGGCTACCGGGTCCCATTCCTTTACCCTTATCAATATCTATATAATGCAGGCGTGGTGGGCGGCTCGAGGCAGGTACTGCTGCTACTCATGAGTTATATGATCACCCGGACGATGCAGACCATGACTGCCGCTCACAAGGATATGACGCTTCTCAACCTGTTCATTTATGAACATTTCTTCCCTTATATTGACACCAGCCTGGATCGATCACGGTTCGCCAATCCAGAGGATGACCGGCGGGCAGCACACCGCTACCTGGTGACCGGCTATCCATTCAATAGTGACTTTCAAAAGTTTCAACTCGACTCTGATGCCTGTTTCATCCACAAATAATCTTACCACTATGAATGATACACCACTGGTGAGTGTGATCATACCGTGCTACAATGCAGGTAAGCTGCTGGAGGAGGCCATCGGCTCTCTCCGGAAACAAAACTATCCTCACTACGAAGTCATCATAGTGGATGATGGTAGTAGTGATACATTTACGCTGGAATACCTCAAAGAATTATCAGGCTGGGCTACGGTCATCTATCAGGAGAATGCAGGTCCATGCGTGGCAAGGCATAACGGCATACTCCGCTCTGCCGGCCAGTATCTTTTCTTTCTGGATAGTGACAATAAGGTAAGAGACACCTATATCTCAAAGGGCGTAGCGGCAATGGAGCTGGATAGCACGGTAGGCGTCGTGTATTCTGATTTTCAGTATTGCGGAGCTATGAGCCATATCCGCAGAAGTGGGGAGTTTGATATAGAACAACTGGTCATTATAAACATGATAGACATCTGCAGTGTGGTACGCCGCACAGCATATGATGATGTCGGCGGTTTTGATATGTATCTCAGCCGCCTGGGCCTGGAGGATTGGGAGATATGGTTTACTTTTTATGAAAAGGGATGGAAGTTTCACTATCTGCCAGAGCCACTGTTCGATTACCGGGTGCATGACGTTTCCCGCACGCAGACCGTGGCCAATAAGAACCTCGATACGATCATCCCTTATGTACACCGCAAGCACATAGAGACTGTGGCCAAATGCTACACCAGCCTCTACTATCAGAGAAATCAGCTACAAACCTCCCTCAACACCAGGATAGGCGACGCTATCCTTACTCCTTACAGGTTGTTGAAAAAGCTATTTAAAGGATAGGTGGCTACCTTGATACTGGCACACCTCCCCGGGTAGGCACCACCTCTCTGATCGTGCCATCCGTATTGTAGTATAGGGAGTCTACGCACATAGAGCGGCTGTAGTATTTCTTCAGGCTCAGCCTGCTGCCTTTGTGCGCTTTGATGTACTTATCTGAGGTATGATAGAAAAGATACCACTTCCCTTTGTACTGCGTGATAGAGGCATGATTGGTCACGCTGTTCACCTTGCCCAGCACCACACCTTTGTAGCTGAAGGGCCCGTAAGGGCTATCACCCATGCCATAGAGTATCTTCCCTTTGCCCGAGTACGAGATATAATACTTGCCATGATACTTATGCATCCACACAGCCTCAAAGAAATGATCCACACCCCTCACCTGCCGCACCGTATCTGAAAACGAGATCATGTCCTCATTCAGCCTGACGATATTGACCTCATTCTGCCCGAATATGAGATACGCCGTACCATCATCATCAGTGAAAACACAGGGATCTATCAGCGACCGGCTCTCCACCACACCCGGCGTCTGCCGCGTCACCAGCGCTCGGCCCAGCGGATCATGAAAAGGTCCATACGGCCTGTCAGACATCGCCACACCTATCGCATCTCTATCCACTGGATAGTAGAAATAGTACTTACCATTCCTGTATGCGCAGTCCGGGGCCCATGCATATTTCCTTGCCCATGGCAAACTATCCAGACTCAGCGCCACGCCATGATCGGCCCACGTCTGCATATCTGTAGTAGACAGCACATGCCAATCCCGCATGTCAAACCAGCGCGAACCCTCTATATCGTGTGAGGGATAGACATACAGGGTGTCATTGAAAACCCTGGCGGCTGGGTCAGCGGCATAGATAGCGGTGGGTATGGGATGCTGACCTTGGGTTGCTGTCAGGGAAAATAGAAACCATAAGATGAGCAAAAGCCTCAAGAAATTGCGTTTCAATAAAAATAACAGCCTTAATCCATACTAACAAGACTTGCCAGCTACAAGTTCGGCCGAGCCATTTTTTATTCTACTTTCGTCCCGTCAAAATACCAAATGGGAAACATAAAAACGCCTGTCAGTATCATAGCAGACAAAACCGGCAGGGCCCTCTCTATAGCAGGAGGCTCCTACCGTATCGTAGCCACCGGTGACGATACGGGTGGCGCATACGGCATCATAGAGATGCTCGTACCTCCCGGCGGTGGGCCTGGCCCTCACGCGCATCCGGACTTTGAGGAAACCTTTCATGTGCTAGAAGGCGAGGTGGAGTTTCACTCAGAGGATGGTAGGGCTATAGCTCATAAAGGAGACTTTGTCCGGATACCCAAAGGTGGCATTGTACATGGTTTCAAAAATAAATCCGATCATTTGGCCCGT
>JAFDYP010000121.1 GCA_018267355.1 Bacteroidota bacterium | reverse complement strand
TAAGCCAACAGTCAATATTTTTCATCCAAATTTTTATGGAATCGCTTTGTGCTATGCATCTAAGATGTATAGTCGAACATGAGCAGCGCGAAGTCTATCGTTATCAACTCGGATGCCTTTTATGAATTACTACATCAAGTTGTGGAACGTATCGCGGAAGTTCATGGTTTAGATAAAGCAAACAGGTGGATATCCGCTGAGGACTGTATGAAGATCCTGAACATAAAGAGCAGGACTACACTTTGGGAGCTTAAGGCTGAAGGAAAGATCGCCTACTCACAAGTGTCCAAAAAGGTGACTCTTTATGACCGTATCAGCGTACTCGAATTCATAAACAAGCAGCGCAAAGAGGCTTTCTAATATGGCACAAGAAAAAACATATTTGGAGGGTTTTAATGTTGGATTTCGCATGAGGCAGTACAATCCCGAGCTATGGGAGAAACTGAAACCCTCTTTGAATAATGAAAATGACTTTGAAAGGGGTGTGTCCGAGGGTGCTGAGGAATATGAAAAGACAAAGACTCAGACTCGAGAGGATGAGATAAACAAGATAAGAAGTAATAAGAATCAAGAAAAGGAGAAAGATCAAGAGCTGAACCGATAGAAAGAAAAAAGTTAAGGTTTTTAAAATAAGCAATTTAATAGATCGTTTTATTTTAAGGGATCAGAACATTAATATATTTTCGAATAGAATTGCACAGCATTAATTGATGCGCCCTAACCATGGGCTTCAAATATTGACAGATAACTTAACCATAGTTATTGTCGCTTTGGATGAGCAGTATCTAAAAGTGAAGACATAATAACCAAAAGTGTTTTCCTTTGGAGGCCTTAACCATAGGTCTCTGAAATACAAACTACAGTAGCTTAACCAATGCTACGTAACCAATGTGCCTAACCAAGGCATCATGGTAGCGCTTGTTCCAAGTGCTGATACTTTCCATTTTTTCCAAGTTCGTGCTAGCTCGTAGCTATCATTCGTTTTCTTATGTCAAAAAACTCCCCAAGACATAAGAAATGCATGGGGAGGGACTTGCCGTATTTACCGCTCATGGGTTCTTCATTTTCCACACGAAAACCCTAAGAGAGGCCGATGGATCAAGCCCAAGTCATATTATCACAACCTGATATATATGGCAAGGGTGTAATCTGTCAATTTAAGAATTGGCTTTGTATTACATCATAATTTCTTAAAATGAAAAACACATCAAAACTCCCTAACCAAGCGAATGCCAGCCAAGCGCATAAGAGCATTTCCATATTCTCTAAGATAGTAATCGCTCTCATGTGCGTGGGCAGCTTGATGCTCTCCTCATGTGTGAAAAACCCCGATTTCGCTAAAGTGCACTTCGGCAGATATTACTACCGTGAACTCCGATTCCAGTTCGACGGCGTACCGGTAAAGATACCTCTCAAGTTCTCAGATACGATCTATGAAGCCTACAACTCTCAGTCCAAGACCATGCCCTATGAGAATTACCTCTATGAAGACCCTCGCTATCCTGTGATCGGCTATATAGCAGACGAGGTTAAAAAAGCGGCTGCCCCTTTCAAGTTGGATTCTGTAGACATGGCAGGTTTCGTCCTTGCGTCAGTCCAAGCCGTCGAGTACGACTTCGATCCAGGGTTGGGCCTCCATCCTTACAATCGTTTTCCAGTAGTGACACTGGTAGATGGCAGGGCGGACTGCGTGGACAAATCTTTGTTGGCTAGCGCGATCCTCAAGCATATGGGTTATCCTACTGCCTTGATTCTTATACCTGATTCACATCACTTGGCTGTAGGAGTGCAAATTGATGATGATTACCATATGCGCTATATCACAAGGATCGGCCATCACTTTGCCTTCGGTGAACCGACCGGAAGGGGATGGCCACTGACAGTGAATACTTGTCCTTATGCCGAGGTCAAAGTCTATGATGTTGATGGAGATTTCTGGGAGGATCGCCCTCCTATGTGTGAACTACATAGCCCAATACAGCTAGCAGAAGTGACAGTTACCCCCAAAAATAAGACTCCAGTAGCTAGGCGAAGGAGGAATCCGACAGCCTTCGATTACTTGGACGAATTGTTAAACTCAATAGGTCAATAATCATGGACGCAATCAAAAATTGGAGCAATCGGAAAATCTTGAAGTATATCGAGAGTGAGGATAAGGCCATCAGAGGCGTGTCTCTCGGAGAGGTGATAAGTCTCTCCGAGATAAACGCCGGAGCAGATCACCTGAAAATGCTCGCTATGAGCATAACTGCTAAGTACGATAAGGTGACAGCTGTAGTCAAAGAGGCCTTGCAGGGGCAAACGGTCAAAGCGCAAGACCTGCACGAGAGGACAATCAGCGAGGATGAAAAGCGAGTAAGCAGTCAGAAAATCTCAGATGCTAAAGAGGAAAAGCGCGTAGCAGAGGCTGAGCGTAGGTCGAAGCATATTACATATGACTGGTCTAAATATCCGGTGCTGCTTACGCTCGAACTGCTGACATTTGGAGGAGAGTGGGTGTTTAACATCAGCGCGTTTACATTGCTTGGCGGACCGCTCTTGTTCTCAATCCTGCCTGCACTCATCATAAGCATAGCTCTCTGTGCCGTAGCCGTTTGGGTACCTGGCTATGTGAGGGCAATCGAGCATCCATCTGAGCGCAAAACTACGCTGGCAAAAATCTCACTGGCAATGGCCTTAGTTTTTACCAGTATAGGGATATTGAGAAGTGTTACCGCATTAGGTCATGGTAGTTGGCACCTGTCATGGCCAGTGGTACTCGGCACGATCATATTTGTAGTCCTTTCACTCATCATTTTCGCCGGTGCGGTGATAATCAGTAACAAGTTACCTACGAGTGATGACCGCATGGTAAAGAAGACGATTGATGCACTAACCAAGCGGATTCAAATGGCTGAGAAAGTCATAGCAGCCGAGGAAAAGAATATCAAGGCAGCCGGCCACTCGGCTAATACAAAGCGCAAGCAGCGGATTCAGGATGTAGGGCAGGAAGCCCACTATGAGCAGATGATTAAGGCTATGTGCCATCAAACGCTTACTGAGGTTTACCGCACATTTCTGGTCAGGCGACCAGATACAGATCAATCACTTTTTCTTTTAAAATCTGAATAATAAGCACATGAAAAATTATATAGTACTAATAGTT
>JAFDYP010000120.1 GCA_018267355.1 Bacteroidota bacterium | reverse complement strand
ACTGCCCGCAAAGTCACACTGGAAGAAATAACCCCGGCCATACAGCTATTTGAGAGCTGGGGGCTGAAAGTGCGCCTGGGCAAGACCATCGGTCTGGTGCATCACCAGTTTGCCGGCACGGATGCAGAGCGCGAGGCAGATCTGCAGGCCGCGGTGAGTGACCCGGACGTGCGCGCGATCATGTGCGCCCGCGGCGGCTACGGCACCGTGCGTATGATGGATCATATAGACTGGACAGGGCTGCTGTCTCACCCCAAGTGGTTTTGCGGCTTCAGCGATATGACCTATATCCATGTACACCTCAATCAGACCCTCGGTGTGCAGACCATGCACTCTACGGTCCCTGTTTTCTTTCCCAAGAATACTCCGGGAGCGATCGAGACATCGCGCAAGCAACTTTTTGGTGAGGAGGTGGTGTTTAATTTTCCAGCGCAGCCGCTCAATCGCACAGGCGCGGCCAAGGGTACGCTGATAGGTGGCAACCTTTCGATACTCTATAGTATCACGGGTACAAAGTCGGGCTTCAATACTGCAGGCAAGATCCTCTATCTGGAGGATATAGATGAGTACCTGTATCACGTAGACCGTATGATGATGAACCTCAAGCGCTCCGGCAAACTGCACGACCTGGCGGGCCTGATAGTGGGCGGCATGACGGATATGAAAGATAACGCTATCCCTTTTGGCATGAATGCGGAGGAGATCATCGCAGAGCATGTGTCGGAGTTTAGCTATCCGGTATGCTTTGGTTTTCCCGCAGGGCATATAGCTGATAATAATACTATTGTGCTGGGCAAAGTGACCCGCATGGAGGTAGGCCTGCAAGAGGTGACCGTTATCTAAACTCGAGATCATGTCCTGTAGTCAATGGCTGGAAATAGTGGTGGTAGTGCTGGGCCTGCTGTACATAGTGCTCATAGCTATGGAGGTGCGGGCAGGGTGGATAGCGGGCGTGATAGGGTCGGCCCTCTTTGTAGTAAGCAATATCTACCAACATCTCTACATGGATATGGTGCTCAATAGCTATTATGTAGTGGCTGGTATCTATGGCTGGTACATCTGGGGCAAAAAGGGCCAGGGCACCGAGCTACCGGTGTCCAATATCCCTAAGCAGCTTTTTGCTGTTTTGTTGGCGGGCAGCGCGGTCCTGACGGTGGCCTTTGGATACGGGCTGAGTCTGTTTACTAATAACTCGCTGCCATATCTTGATGCCGGTGTGACTATACTGAGCTTCCTGGCTACGTGGATGTCCACACGCAAGTATATAGAGAACTGGCTACTCTGGCTGGTGGCAGACCCGCTGGCTGTCATATTATATTACTACAAGGGAGGGGTGTTTTACCCAATGCTATTTGCCATCTATACGGGTATGGCGGCATACGGCTACCTCTGCTGGCGCAAACACATGAAGAATGGCATATAGAGTAGCGATCACGGGGCCGGAGTCTACCGGCAAGACCTCACTGGTACGCCAGCTGGCAGAGCTGTATGATACCGCGTATGTGCCTGAGTATGCCCGTGAGTACCTGGACAAGAATGGGATGAACTACGGCTATGAAGATGTGCTCAAAATGGCGCGTGGTCAGATGGAGCTGGAGCGCCAGATGCTGGCCAGGGCCAATCAGGTCCTGCTATCTGATACAGAGCTGATCAACTATAAGATATGGCTGGCGCATCGTGGCTGGGAAGTGCCATCATGGATCACCGATCATATCCGCAGCAGTCGCTATGACCTGTACCTGCTCACGGATATAGACCTACCATGGGTAGCAGATGGCCAGCGCGCCAATCCTAATGACAGGGAGCTGCTATTTTATCGCTTTCAGGAGGAGCTGGATGCGATAGAGGCCGACTATGCTATCATATCAGGCCAGGGCGCACTGCGGCTGGACAATGCCATCAGCACGATAGAAGAATACCTGAAGCTCTAGCGGCTGTCTGATGGCCCGATGACAGGACCGGTACGAACAAGGATACTCTGCAGCTCTATCAGATCACCATTAAATACATCTGCATCGACCTTCTGGTCATAGCCGAGCATCATGGCCTTATCATTGTGCTGCCAGAAGAGCCAGTGGACCTCATCAGAGATATTGATCTCATCTACATAGTAGTGCGCCACCCAGAAGTAGTGGTCAGGAAAATCATCTGAGAGGTAGTCTTCTATGAAGTTGATATTGGAGTAGATGATTGGCTTGCAGCCATATTTCTTTTCGAGTAATTGCGACATGGTTTTCACTCCGTCTACTATTTCCTGTTTGCTTTTGCCGCGCGTATCCTCTATATCTATCACCGGGGGCAGGTCTCCCTCCTGCAGTTTGACAGAAGAGATGAAGTTTTCTGCCTGGCGCCTTGAGTCCATGTCTGCCATATAGTAATGGTACGCACCGCAGAGCAGTTTGCGGTCGTGTGCGTCCTCCCAGTTGCCCTCAAAGGCCGGATCCTCCGACCAGGCACCTTGCGTGGCCTTCATAAAGACAAAGGCAAAATTGACCGTATCGCCATCTAGATCTACTGTGCGGAGGTTTTCCCAATTGAAATCCTCCTGGTAATGAGAAATATCGATGCCATGTATAGCAAAGCCTGCGGGAAAAGAAATGGCATGAAACTGCCCGGGGTGATAGGGGCGGAGATGCCTGCGAAAAACACGGTAGACCTTATAGCCAAAACGTATGATAGGCTTGTGGTAATAAAAGATGGCATACAGGCTCACTATGAAGACCAGTGAAACCACTGCTGCCCGCTCCCATCTGATCTTTCGCCTTGCCATGTACTGTGATAAACATAACGGATATTTCCAATTCCAGTATGTGAGAAAGCTAAATTTTCAGAGGCGTTAAAAAGTAGTTAAAACCTTGAAAAAAAGTTTTTTGGATCACGATTTTCTAAATACCTTTAGGTTACCATGAGAAAAGCCGCGGCTATACTGGTACTGGTGCTGTACATTCTCTCCTCCTCCGGAGTGGCTGTCAAGGCGCACTACTGCTGCGGCAAACTGAAGTCTATCCACCTTGTCCTCAATAATGGCGAGGATAAAGGGTGCAACAAAAATTGCTGCCAGGACAAATTAGCTTTCTATAAAGTCAGCGATACAGAGCATAGTACCAGCATTATTACCTT
>JAFDYP010000011.1 GCA_018267355.1 Bacteroidota bacterium | reverse complement strand
GCGTACGGCTGATAAACCGTCCTGCATGCCGGTCTATCCACTGCACGAGATTGGCCAGCCGCGTGAAGGAGGCCGTCATGAAAAAAGTATGAGCAAACTTAGTGTAAGCAAAATGCATATCGTCCAGGCTGATGAGCCTGTGCAGGTAGGTCGTACCACTGCGCGGATTGGCAATAATGAATACGGGCTGTTTGATCTTTACTTTATGAAAACCGCTGTAAAATATCTCGTCTATCAGCCGGAAGATGAGATTTACCAGCTGATTGAGAAAGAACATGAATATGAAAAAAATGGAAAGCAACCACACCTTAAGGCTGAATTTGCGATAGGTATAGGCTATGATCTGCCCGAGGATACGGTAGCGCACATAGTAAAATCCTGCGGAGAAATATTTCATACAGTAAGTGGACGATGCAAAGCAAGGAAAATTTGGCCACCTGTGAAATGGACGCGCCATGCATGTGGAAACTTTAGAAACAAAGCGTGTGAAATGAGCGCCGAAACGTCCATTTGTCGTCTGGTCTTTCCTATATTTATCCAATGCTTACGCCGAGACAGGTATTTCTGCAGCATGTGGCCCAGACCAGCACCGCTCCCCTGATGATAGAGATAGAGCGGGCGGAGGGCGTATATATGTATGGACCGCATGGAAAAAAATACCTGGACCTGATATCGGGTATCAGTGTGAGCTGCCTGGGTCATAGCCATCCGCGCATAGTACAGGCAGTGCAGGAGCAGGCCGCAAAATATATGCACCTGATGGTGTATGGAGAGTTTGTAGCATCGCCACAGACCTCATATGCGCAGGCACTGACGGCACTACTGCCACCTTCTCTTGATTCTGTCTACTTCACTAACTCCGGCGCGGAGGCTGTAGAAGGCGCCATGAAGCTGGCTAAGCGGCATACCGGGAGGACGCAGTTTGTCCACTTCAGAAAATCGTATCATGGCTCTACGCAGGGTGCGCTAAGCCTGATAGGCGATGAATACTTTAAAAGAGCTTTTCGTCCGTTGCTACCTGACGTAATAGAGCTGGAGTATGGCCATATGGATGACCTGGAGCAGATCACGCCGCACACGGCCGCTGTGATCATAGACCCGGTACAGGCAGAGTCTGGCGTGACCATCCCTACTGCTCTCTACATGCAGGCGCTACGACAGCGCTGTACGGATACAGGTGCCCTCCTGATCATGGATGAGATACAGACTGCCTTTGGCCGCTGTGGCTCTATGTTCGCCTTTGAGCAATATGAGATCGTACCGGACATCCTGCTACTGGCCAAAGCTTTTGGCGGTGGTATGCCTTTGGGAGCATTCATAGCAGACAGGCGTATCATGCAGGACCTGACAGACAATCCTGTACTGGGACATATCACAACTTTTGGCGGGCATCCGGTCAGCTGTGCAGCAGGACTGGCTGCGCTACAGGTTTTGCAGGAGGAGAACCTGATAGCCGATGTAGAGCGCAAAGGAGCACTATTTGAATCTAAACTCCAGCACCCAAAGATCAGATCGGTGCATCGCAAGGGCCTGATGATGGCACTAGAGTTTGACAGCTATGAGCAGAATAAAAAGATCATAGATAGCTGCATAGCAGATGGCGTTCTGACGGACTGGTTCCTCTTCGCACCGCAGTCTATGCGTATAGGGCCGCCACTGATCATCAGCGATGCCGAGATAGGCCATGCCTGTAGTATCATACTAAATGCTATAGAGCAGTGCTGAGATTATCTGCATATATCAGCGTAGCTGTAATGCTCCTGGGCATTGCCTCTTGCCACAAGGGAGAGATCGCGCTGCATACGCAGCGGATAGACGCACATACTACATACGATCTCAATGATGTCAAATTTGTGAATGACTCTGTGGGGTATATCTGCGGCGGCCCACGCTATGCGTCCGGTATTTTCATACGTACACTGGATGGAGGCCATACATGGTCGGTGCCTGACTCAGTGATGACGTCCACCTTGTATACGATGCACTTTTTTTCGGCCGGAGAGGGATTCGTGGGTGGTTTTTATGGCCATGCTACCTACACGGCTGATAGCGGCCATACTTTCAGTGATGTGTCCTTTAGCAGTATAGCTATCAACCAGCTTTCTTTTTATGGCCGACAGAGAGGTGTAGCAGCCTGCGGCTGGGGATACAAGGGTGGTCCGATCTATAACACTACTGATGGAGGGGCTACATGGCAGCAGGAATATTTTGACTCGCTGCATACCTTTATAGGCTGCGCCTACCTGGACGACAGTACAGTAGTAGTCTGCGGCTATGGTACTGTAGTGCGCTCTACAGATGGAGGGCATACATATCGGGTGGTGAAAGAAAACGGCGATTTCTACCAAAATATGAAGTTTGTAAACTCCATCACCGGATATGCAGTAGGCTATCAGGGCGAGATCATCAAAAGCACGGATGCCGGCAAAAGCTGGCGCATAGTGAAGGGCGGCAATGGCCTCTTCGGCAAGGTAGACCATCTGATGGGCCTGGACTTTATAGATGAGAATAATGGATACGCAGTAGGTGAGTCAGGCCTGATGGTACATACGGCCGATGGCGGGCTCAACTGGCAGACTGTCAAACCTTTCACCGGAGAGAGGCTCCGCGGCATCCATATGTTCTCTGCCACATCAGGAATAGTAGTGGGCGGTGGAGGATCAGTATATCTCTTCCAGCAGTAAGGCCTAATCCAATGAACGGCCCCTGAATGACATCGGAGTGAGATTATATGAATTTCTGAAGAGGCGTATAAAGGAGGACGTATTTTCAAATCCTATCTCTCCGCATATATTCCGCACCGGCATGTCAGATTGTATCAGCAGGGTCTTGGCTTTCTCCAGCCTGCGCTGTATGATATACTGGTGCGGAGTGATGTGAAAATACTCTTTGAAAAGACGCTTGAGGTGGCTCACGGAGAGGCAGCAGTTTTGTGCAATGTCTTCCAGCATGATATCCCTCGTGTAGTTTGAATCTATGTAGTCCTTGGCCATACTGATGCGCTTGTACAGT
>JAFDYP010000119.1 GCA_018267355.1 Bacteroidota bacterium | reverse complement strand
ATGACGCGCGCCGCGCGGAGGATGATGTCCATCGGATAGTTTTACCGGACGTCAAAAATACGAAAATCTGCGAGATAAGTCACCTGCCGGTCACCTGGCCTTATATCCCTGCGGCGCAGTCATGTGATATGTCTTGGTCATATAATGTAATGGCGGCAGCCCGATCTCCGCTCTGCGGGTATCCACACGCGCCACATCATAAATAGGAGTGATCACTACTGTACCCTGAGGGCTATAGTCGAAATGAGTACCATAGCACTGCTCCAGCCTGCCATAATCCGATACTACGCGGTCATAGACAAAGGCGTAGTAATCCGGCATCAGGTAGCCCTTCTGCACCTCACTATACAGCACCGGTTGAAAATAAGTCCACATCTTTTGGCCATGCACGCCATTCAGCAGGCCGTGTAGCAGCAGCACGAAAGCATCAGTCACACCCACATAGCCCACTCTATCATACCGCGGGAACCCCTTTGCCCTAACCAGCTGAGCCAGCATTTCCATATCAGCAGAGTCTACAGCTGCCATACGGGCCGTATCGCCATGTATGCCTCTGACAGATTGATCTTTGACCATCAGGCTACCCAGCAGTTCCAGATATTCCCTGTCCACACGCCTGTAAAAATCCGCCCGCGCCTTTTGCAGTTTAGCTTCATCAAATATGGGGTTCTGCCTCCATGCAGTCAGATTAGGATCGTCGTGCCAGTCATAGCCATTTGCTGCCGCTACTACCAGCATGCCAAAGGCACTATCCATATTCCCTAGAGCCGAGAAATTTTCTGAGCATGATAGAAGGTCAGGCACATAATACTGCGCATACCGGAAGGCTTGCTTATATTCAGCGATGGAGGCGGCATACTCTTTATCCGCGGTGAATGCCCGCGCCTTATCAGCGTGCGATAAATAGGATCGCATACGCTGGCGACTGGCAGAGTCAGTTTGCGCATCAGCTATCAGACACTGTGAGAAAAGCAGGAGGCCAAACAGTATTTTCATAGTGCCAGGTTACACTTAAAATGCAAGGCTATAGCTCACCCCCGTCCCCGTATAAACTAAACCCGATGTATAATGATTCAGCTTACGATAAGCATGCTGCGAGTGTACGATGTACATGCTCCAGTCAAAGAGCAGCAGGAAGGCTCCCTGCATCAGTACCCCTTTGCCGATGCCTGATACAGCCTCGCGCGTTCCTTGCCGGCTGACACGGTCTGAGAAGCCCCACATAGCTGCACCTGCACCCACATAGGCGAAGTCCAGCGCGCCATTGAGCAGGTAGAGCTTTTCCTGCCCGTGCTGGCGCAGCAGCGTCTGGCCAAAGGTGATATTATCATCCCGCTTTTTGCTGTATGTAGCTGCTACTCCCGGCGCGGCTATCAGCACATTTATAGCGCCCCATATCGCATTGGTAGCATGAAAGTACCTCGCCTCTCCATGTGTGAGCGGCGCAGCGATCGATCCGTAGATCACATTGGCGCCTGCCCATCCTGTCAGCGCAAAAAGCCCCCTGCGGTTGATCAGGTTTTGCCGCTGGTTGAAGGCTGTCATCTCCTGTGCAGGCATGTATTCCTTGAAGTGATGATGTATCACCGTATCCTGCCGCTGGGCCAGGGCCGGCATAGACAGCAGTAGCACTATGATCGCGTAGAAGGTCTTCATTATTTGTTGCGTTTTGGGCCATCGTCCAGTATCGGCCTGTTCTGGCGCTGCTCAGATGGCTGTGGGGTCGTACCGGGCAGTGGCTCTTTATTGTAGTAGTCTACGTTGATGATCTTGCAGCCGGGTAGCGCACTGATCAGTGGCTCGGCCTGCGCGCGGGTCAGATTATTGTAGCTGATGTCCAGTATGCGCAGTGTCTTGATCCGTGATATCTGCGCGATCATGGAACTCATATCGGCGTTGAGGTTCATGGCCACATTGAGGTCCGTGAGGTGCAGGCTGCTAAAGTCGGCAGGTAGTCCCTGTAGATCGTTACTTTTCAGGTCCAGTATCTGCAGGCTTGGCAGCTTGCTGAATGAGGCAGGCAGCAGCGTGATCACGTTGCCGCGGAGATCCAGAGATACGAGCGAGGTCAGGCCGTCTATACAGGCAGGCAACTTTTCTATCACATTATCCTTCAGGGTCAGCTTTTTCAGGTTCTTCATCTGGCAGATATCATCTGGCAGGGTCTTGATTTTCTTATCGGCTTTGTTGAAGAAATCTCCATCCAGGAAGAGGGAGTCCAGCTGTGTCAACCTGCTCAGCCCTGTGCCGATCTCAGATATGCTATTCCTGTTCAGATTGATAAAACGCAGTCTGGTGAGGCTCGTCAGCGATGCTGGAAAGCCCGGCAGTTGATTTCTGCTCAGGTCGAGCCACTCCAGTGCGGTGAGCTGGCTAAAGTCGTCACCCAGAGAGGCGAGCTGATTGCCGGAGAGGTCCAGCACGCGCAACTTGCTCAAACCACCGAAACCGGGCGGCAGGTTCTGCAGCACATTCAGACGAAAGGCATTATTGGGCGAGCCGAGGTATAGCTCTTCCAGGTTTTTCAGACTGGTGAATGTAGCCGGTAGGGATGTCAGTACATTCTCGCGGAGGCTGAGTACTTTCAGCCCTGTGAGGCTGCTTATCTCTACAGGCAGTGAGGCCAGCCCGCATTGGTCTATATACAGCGCATTAAGCTTGGGCAGGCCGGCTAGTGTTTTTGACACATCCACCAGATTGAGCGAGAGGTTTTGCCGCAGGCTGAGTACTTCCAGATTGCCGAGCTGGGAGAAGGAGGCCGGCAGGGTCTTGACATCATTTACCGACAGGTCCAGAGACTGCAGAGACCTCACCTCGCCTATCTTGCCATTCAGCTCCAGCAGGCCGCAGGCGGAGAGGTCGAGTGTTCTTACCTGCATGCCTTTCAGGCGCTCGTAGAGGTCATCGTCATACAGATAGGCATTGTGCTCCAGGCAGAGGTAGCTGAGGTTTTTGAGTTTTGTGAAAGTCTCAGGCAGCGATTTGATATTGTTATTGCGGAAAGTAAAAGAGTCCAGCGCCGTGAGATTGCCCACTGCGGATGGCAGGGCGCTATAGCCTCCATCATTCAGCACCAGTACGCGCAGCTCAGGCAGTTTAGACAGCAGGTCAAAGAGCTTGTCCACGTTCAGCTTTCTCGCCTTGGTAATGGTGATCTTACGCAGTTTTTTGAGCGAAGCGACACGCGGGTCTATCTCTGTACCAGGATAGTAGGAAAGGTCCAGGCTCGTAATAGCGGGATCAGAGACAGCGGCATCGATGCGGGCCTGCACGGATTGCAGTTCCTTTTTCTCCTGTGCCGACTGTGCTTCTTTCCATTCCTTGTAGACTATTGAGTCGCGCACTTTCTCAGGTAGTGACTGCAGCCACTCCTCTTTGGTCTGCTTCAGGTTTTCTTTGGCTACGGGCATTTGGCCAAAGTTACTTTTGGCCGCCAGCATCATTATAAAGAATAGCAGGCAGGTAT
>JAFDYP010000118.1 GCA_018267355.1 Bacteroidota bacterium | reverse complement strand
AGATGCCCTGAGGGTGCAGGATATACGGAGCCAGTGGCTGGCCTATGGTACCATTGTCTACGAACGGCAGGCGCTCTTTGGCTTGGTACTCGACACCCGGTA
Source organism: Bacteroidota bacterium (assembly GCA_018267355.1). GTDB lineage: Bacteria > Bacteroidota > Bacteroidia > Chitinophagales > LD1 > UBA1941. The sequence continues at coordinate 3,562 of JAFDYP010000118.1, read as the reverse complement.
CAGCATCCCACATGCGGAATGTAAAGGTATCACCCACCACGCTATTGCTATACGCTGTAATAAATGCTACATACTTATTGGTGTAATGATCATAAGAAATACCTGCAAGGCCACGGCACTCCTCACCCTTGAATACGGCAATAGTATCGCGCGTATCTGTAGAGAGCGGTGTATTGAGGTCTGTAGTGCTGAAGTTGGCAGTGACATTCATGCTATACTGATAGCTGGCCGGATTGACACTCCAGTTTGGATGTGGTTTCACTACATCCAGATTGACGAAGAGGTACAGATTACGGCCGCTGGCGCGTGCTATCACGGTGTCAGTATAGTGGCCAGGATTCAGTGAATTGTCCACAGTGAAGCTAACCTGAAGGCTCGATGGATTGGTCGGTGTGCCGGAGGTCATGGTATAGACAGCCTGCTGCGGCGTGCTGAGCCATGATGGCATATGCGTGATCGTAAATGAATCCAGCGGACCTACATTCAGCATGGTGCCGGTGGCAGAAGCTGAAGTACCCGTCACTGCGCTGATATTCATATTGGCAGGGCTCCAGTACACCTTAGACCTGTTTACTACAAAGCTCCACTGTACCGGCTGCTGGAGTGTATTGCCGTTGATGTCATATACATTATTGATCGTGCTGATCAGGGTCACATTCTCCAGGCTGTCTATCAGTGACGGAGGATTAGTATATATGATCAGTGATGAGCCGCTGCATACTACAGAGTCCGGTATCATCTGACCATTGTCTGCGCGCACGAGTGTAGAGTAGATGTGGTCATAGGCATTTGCCCTGCCGCAATCTATAGCTTCATTAAATGTCACTGAGATGTCCTGGCCCACATTCAGTACGCCATCAGCAGGAGACGGCGTACCAAATAGCTGGAGGTTGGTACGATCTATCTTGCCACTGAGGGTCTGAGAGTAGGTCCTGCCTCCCGGCTGCGAACCGCAATTGGCATAGGCGCGGATCTCATAGTTGCCATCTGCGAGCGTGGAAGTATTGAAGATGTAGGCATAGTATGGCGCTACGAGGCGTGAGCGGGTGATAGGCGGGTTGATAGCCGGCACCCATGAGCCGCCGAGCGAACGATACTCCAGGCCGATGCTGATGAGATTGCTGTCTGTAGCATTGTAGCCTGAGAAGATGATAGGCAGTGAATCATGGCTGGCAGCATTTACGAGCCAGTTGTCAGATGGTGTATAGAGGCTGATCGGGCTGCAAGTGCTCTGGAAGTGGGCCTCAAAGGTGATCGTATTGCCCTCGGCACCGTCACATGGAGACGAAGAGGAAATCTGGAGGCCATTATAGTCGGAGGCTATAGGGCCGCGCTCCACTGTGAGTACCACAGGCAAGTCTGTGCCTGCTGCCACCGTGAATGCCGCAGGAGAGTTATTGATCTGCTGTCCACCTATCTTGATGATCGCGCCTTCTGTATTGCTCTCAGGCACGGCCTGTATATTATAGGTACGTGTCTCCATGCTTTCGCTGAGGTTCACGATGTGCGCTGTGAAAGTAGCAGGCGTATTGATGGGTACATTGGATACAGAGTAGTTGTCCAGCGTGACCTGTACAGAGTCGCGGGCCTGTGTACCCGGCCAGTGAGGACAGGCGCTGGTACCAGCTACTAAGCCAAAGGCCGGTGTACCATATACTTTATCCGACTTGACATCCACACTGTAGAAGTTACCGACAGTATTATCCTCCAGGTGATAGCCGAACGTTTTCTGACGGACCACGTTTGTGGAGCTGCCGGTATTCATGTTCCAGTGGAAGTTCATCTTGACACCCAGCTGTGTATTGGCGAATCCGTCCAGATTTTCACCAAAGAACACGCCTACTCCGGCATTGACATCTACGAACGTAGAGTAGTCTATAGACTGGGTAGAGTCCGACCCGGCAGTCTGCTCATAGTCATACACCGCACCGGCGCTATAGGAGAGATTTTGCACAAATGAAGCAGTAGTATCTGAGTTCTTGTGATTCTTTTGCACTACCTGCTTCCATACATCTATATATGACTGCATGAGTGCTATCGTATCACCGTGAGCCAGGGAGCGCAGTAGCTCGAGCTGTGGTATGAGCGTCTCCGTGATGTGCTTCTCAGTATAAATATAGTTTGTGGCGAGGCCATTGGCGCCCCATGCCAGCTCCGTATCGCGCTCTACCTGACAGTTTTTGAGGGAGATCACATCTGAGAGGGCATATATCATATTGAATGAGCCACCTACATATACGTCACCCTGATGGCCGACTAGCGCTATGTCGGTTCCATTGTTGGCATTAGAAGTAGATATCTGCTGATGTGCGGTGAAAGTAGTATTGACTTGCGTATTGTGATTCTGATCGCCGCCCGCCTGTGCATCTGCCGTGATCTCTACACCGGCACCTACTACGATACCTGTAAAAGGAATAGGAATGCCAGCGCCAATCTTGGCATCTACATAAGGACCAGCCGAACCGCCTACCTGATAGGAGTTGCTATAAGAATAGTTGACTGAAGAGTCCTGTGCCAGGAAGCTGTAGCTGCTGCTGCCCGGAGGCGCATGGAGCACAAAGAACGGTAGCTCCGGTGTCTTGGTCACAAATGTCTGTGTGTGTGGCCTGTGGCCGGTCACAAGTATCTGATGACCCCAGTTAGGCGCTGTATTATTGCCTACGTGAGCAAAGAACTGAAGCACCTTGAGATATGGCGCTGCTATATTAGGCACACCCGGTAGCAGCAGGTAGTCATAGCGGCCCTGATAGAAATTGACAGTCTGTGGCGCACCGACATCGCTCACATCATCATATATCACGAGCTGGCCGGAGTCTACAGGGCAGCTGGTAGAGTCATAGGCAAAGAATTCCTTGATCGATATGCGCAGCGGTATGCGATCACCCTGGTCTACTATATAGCCACCATTCACAGAAGGGCATGCCGTAGAGAAGGGGAAATTCAACACATCTACTGTGATCTGACCGTGATAGATAAATGGTGCACGCGGTATGATCACCCTATTGGTAGTGATCGTATCTATGATCGTATCGCGATGGGCAGGATAGACTATGATCTGACCGCTGACCAGTGTGTCAGAGTGTGCCGGCACGATAGTATAGGAGGTATCTATCTCTGTAGTGCTGGCTGAGTCGCGCTTGGTCACGTCTACGTGCAGAGGGCTGCTGCCCAGCTGTGTGGCGAGCAGCGGATCTTCTATCACATTATTGGCAAAGCCCTTGATAAAATTGACCGTATATGGCTGGGCCGGCACCACCACGGCTTTCTCTCCGTAGCCGCTAAAGGTATCAAACTTGGCATAGGCACCATTGTCTGAATTGATGGAGACGATATCATGGTGGCTGACCTGATTGCCACAGCCGCCCTTGACACTGATGCGGATCGTATCACGCGTGAGGTCGGTAAAATTGACATTGAACGAATCACTCACCACATGAATAGTGATGGAATCAGGAGAGAACTTGTGGTTATACAATACAGGCTTGAACGTATAGGTGCCCTCCTGCTGTATGGCAATAGAGAAATCTCCTGTACTGCTGGTGGTGTTGCTGATATTTACATT
>JAFDYP010000117.1 GCA_018267355.1 Bacteroidota bacterium | reverse complement strand
GATACAGTGGAAGCTCTCCGAGGAGGCTGAGGCCCCTGTCATGAAGTTTTTTGCCGGTATGCCGGAGGCAGAGAGGATCAGCGTGTCACTGGAGCCCACCAGACAGTTTTGGGGCGGCATACAGGCGGAGACCCTGCATAGCCACATAGACCACTGGGTAGAGGTCTGGCGTACCAACCAGCTCCCGCTCATAGCCACAGACCAGGTGGTGGTAGAGGATATCGTGATCAGCACCTATGTCAGAAAGACGGCGCTCGTGCACTTTCTGCCGGACTATACGGACGACCTGAAGGTGTACGCAGAGATCAGTGCAGAGATCGACTTTTTTCTGCAGCTGCTCACCTCGGCCTCGATGAAGGCCTACGTGTCGGTGCAGAATGAGCGCATGGCTGTGATCAGCCGCAATGCGCTGGTGAGCGAGGCCCTCACGCATATAGGCAACTGGTCGTGGGATATCCCTACCGGCAAGGTGTACTGGAGTGACGAGCTTTTCCGCATATTCGGCCTTGCACCGCAGAGCTGTGAGGTGTCTTTTGAGCTCTTTCTCTCCATGCTGCATCCGGATGAGAGAGAGCTGCACATAGCCCGGACCACAGAGGCGCACGCACAGGGCACCAGCGGTGAGTATGATATACGGATCATAACCGCTACAGGCGAGGAGAGGATACTCCACTGCCTCAATACCGTGACACTGGGGCCGGATGGCGAGGCTGTGACCATGTCTGGCACCTGCCAGGATGTATCTGAGGGCCACCGGCTCACGAAAAGCCTGGAGGACGCCAATAGGGTGCTGCAGGCCAGGAATAAAGAACTCAAGGCTTTTAACCATATAGCCAGCCATGACCTGCAGGAGCCGCTGCGCAAGATCAGGATCTTCTCAGACCTGATACTGGAGTCGTACACCACCATCGGCGATGACCGCAAGAAGGAACTGCTGCGGCGCATCTGCCGTACCAGCGGGGAGATGCAGACCTTCATAGAGGACCTGTCTGCTTTCTCCCGCACCAGCGGACCCGGCAAGGATAGGGAAAGTGTAGACCTGGATGCCCTGCTGCGCGAGGTGGCCGGAGAGCTGCTCGATGAGACCAAAACACTGGAGCTGGAGGCTGATGTATTGCCGCGTATCACAGGCATACGGTTTCAGCTAAAGCAGCTCCTGCACAACCTGCTGGGCAACGCTGTGAAATATGCCCACAAGGATCGTCCTGCGCGCCTCCGCATCACCGTGAGCACAGTAAGCGGGTGTACGCTGAAGAAGGCCGACAAAACCAAAGACTATCTCGTGCTCAGCTTCTCTGATAATGGGATCGGATTTAACCAGGTCTATGCTACCAAAATATTTGAGCCCTTCCAGCGGCTGCACTCCAGGAGTGAGTACCCAGGCTCGGGTGTGGGGCTGGCCATCTGCGAGAGCGCAGTGAAAAATCACGGTGGCCTGATCTATGCCGAGGGCCGGAGCGATGGGGCAGACTTTCACGTAGCCCTGCCTGCCGATCTGGTGCAGCCCATATAGCCTCTCGCTGCGATATCCCTGCTGACCTGCCACGATGCAGGCGGCATAGTTGCTACCCGGTCTATAGCTGGTCCGAAAATAAAACAGCCACACCCGGAGATGTGGCTGCTATAGCGTATTAGCTTTTTCTTACTTAGATACCTGTACCTTCCTGCTCATGCGGCCGCTGGCGGTGGTCACAGTGAGGATGTAGTAGCCGGCAGGGAGGGCAGACGTATTTACCACGGCCTTATTGCTACCTTCTGATGCGATGGTAGCTGCTACCCGGCTGCCTATGACATCTGTGAGCTCTATGCCCTGTATCTCCTCCATAGTGGTCAGCTCGACGTGCAGCATGTCGCTGGCTGGCGTGGGGTATACGTGTACGATCTTCTCTGCGGCTGTCACCTCGCTGATACCAGTAGTGCAGAGTGTCACTGATACGTCGTCTACCTTGTAGTAGGAGATAGAGTCAGTGCTGCTGGCATTGGCTACTGCCTTTACAGTATTGGCATCATTGCGGAAGTTGCCTATCAGCAGGTACTTCTCGCCGCCGCTGGCTGTGTAGCTGCCTGATACTTCTGTCCAGTCTGTAGCCGAGGAGAGCTGTGTGCCTACCGGGCTCTCTATGTCAGGCGTGTAGGTCAGGTAGCTGGTGGTCTGCTGGCGTACAGAGTCCATAGAGAAATATGCGCCAATGGTAGAGACCGAGTAGCGGAAGTTGGTCCGCTTCACATAGAAGCTGACACAGTAGTTTTGGCCGGCTGCGAGCGCCTGCGTGAGCGGCACCTGCAGGTACTCCCTATTGTCAGGAAATACAGAGTAGCAGTAGACACCTGCGCTACCTATGCCGGTACGGCCCGGGCTGTTTTGAGTAGAGCAGGTAGAGTTGAATAAGTCCGGGGTACCCATGGTCGGGCTATTCCACGGTGCGGCCTTTGTGATCTCGCTCACGGCAGGGCAGGAGGTCTGCGTCTCAAAGCCTGCATTGGGCACGAGGTTTTGGGCGGTAGAGGAGAGTGATACAAAAGAAAGGACAGGGAAAAGTGCGGCGACCGCACAGGCGCGTAAAGCTGTTTTCATCTGATAGTTTTGTTAGGTAAAATAATGCCGCTAAGATATAAAAGCATTTGAAAGACAGACTGGTAGATTTTAGCGCTAAGCCGTCATGGGTCGCCTGACCAGCAGTGGCGGCGGTGTCTGTTCAATCTGGTGTTCAATATTAGTGTTCAATGGAAACTGAACGCAAGGTTGAACGCTGGTGCTCAACACTGTTCAATCGGTCGTTCAATGGCGGTTGAACGTTCAAATTGAACACTTGCATATCCGTAATAGCAACGACCAATAGGCTAAAACAAAGACGCGGCCTTACCCTCCCACCTCCCTAAAATAGGGAGCCTTTAACAGCCGTTCCGCGATTATATTAAAGTCTCCCCTGATTCAGGGGAGATTTAGAGGGGTTAGAAATGACCCCGCTAGCGCTACATGCCGCTGCGCGAAGCTCTCACGATAGAAAAAGAAGTGTTCAATCAGTTGTTCAATGGCGATTGAACGTTCAAATTGAACACTTAATTCCAAAAGCAAT
>JAFDYP010000116.1 GCA_018267355.1 Bacteroidota bacterium | reverse complement strand
TTCACAGATAAATGACCTTAAAGCCCCGTCTTTTTAGACGGGGCTTTTTTGTCGTATCACGCGGATGCAGATAGCTTTACATAAGTATGTTGTATAAAGTGGTATTTGCACTCGAAAGATTTTACCGAAAAAGCAGTAATGCCTTTTCACAATGTGTATCTTCACTTCACTTTTCAACTCAAATTTTCCTATATGAAAAAACTAAAACTCCTTACTACAGCTGTCTTTTTGTCCATGGTGCTATGGGTATCCGCCCAGGCTCCTCAGGGCATCAGCTATCAGGCGGTCGTGCGCGATGCGCAGGGCGCTATACTCCCCAATGCTCAGGTGTCAGTTCGGTTTACGATCCATGACGGCACCTCCGGCGGCAATATCGTTTTTCAGGAAGTGCATCAGGCTTCCACAAATCAGTTTGGCCTTTTCAATGCTATAATAGGCGGCCTGAATGGCACAGGCATAGGCAATCTTAGTGCCGTAAACTGGGGCACCGGAGCCAAGTACCTGCAGGTAGAAGTAGATGTCACAGGCGGCAGCAGCTATACAGACATGGGCACCTCGCAGATGATGAGTGTACCATATGCACTGTTTTCCGGCAATGGCGTAGGATCTACGGGGGCTACAGGAGCCACCGGTGCTGCAGGTCAGACCGGTGCTACGGGTGCTACGGGCCCTACCGGTGCTGGTGCTACAGGCCCTGCAGGTGTGGCCGGTACTGATGGCGCTACTGGTGCCACAGGGGCTACTGGCCCTACCGGTGCGGTGGGTGCTACAGGACCAGCTGGCAATGATGGCGCTACAGGTGCTACAGGTGCCACCGGTCCAACTGGTGTCGGCGCTACCGGCCCGGCTGGGGCAGACGGTACAGACGGTGCTACAGGCCCGACTGGTACCGCAGGCTCAGATGGTTTGACGGGCCCTACAGGTGCCGATGGAGCTACAGGCCCTACAGGTGCTACCGGGGCTGATGGTACAAATGGTACTAATGGCGTGACCGGTCCCACAGGCCCTGCTGGCGCAAATGGCACAAACGGAACAAATGGTGTGACCGGAGCGACTGGCGCCAATGGCACTAACGGTACAGACGGCGTGACTGGTCCCACAGGTCCTGCTGGCGCAAATGGCACTAACGGTGCAGATGGTGTGACCGGACCGACTGGTGCCAATGGCACTAACGGTACAGATGGGGTCACTGGCCCTACAGGTCCGGCAGGTGCTGACGGTACGAACGGTACCAATGGAACGAATGGAACAGATGGCGTGACCGGCCCTACGGGTCCTGCTGGTGCAGATGGCACAAATGGTACAGACGGCGTAACTGGCCCTACTGGTCCTGCTGGTGCAGACGGTACAAATGGCACTAACGGTACAGATGGGGTCACAGGCCCTACAGGTCCTGCTGGTGCAGACGGTACCAATGGCACTAACGGCACAGATGGCGTAACTGGCCCTACAGGTCCTGCTGGTGCTGACGGTACAAACGGCGCTAACGGTACGGATGGCGTGACCGGCCCTACCGGTCCTGCAGGTACAGATGGCATAAACGGCACAAACGGTGCGGATGGCGTGACTGGCCCAACAGGTCCTGATGGTGCTCAAGGTCCTACAGGTGCTGATGGTCCTACTGGTCCTGCAGGTGGTCCTACAGGTCCTACCGGACCAGCCGGTGCGGATGGTACAAATGGCACTAATGGTACAGATGGCGTCACAGGCCCTACTGGTCCGGCTGGAGTAGACGGTACTAACGGTACAGATGGCGTGACAGGTCCTACAGGCCCTGCTGGTGCAGATGGTATCAATGGCACTAACGGTGCAGACGGTCCTACAGGCCCGACTGGTGCGGCTGGTACTAATGGCACGAACGGTGTGACAGGTCCGACAGGTCCGGTGGGCGCACAAGGTCCTGCGGGCCCTACAGGTGTAGGAACAGCCGGCCCTACTGGTCCTACCGGTTCGGTAGGTTCTGCAGGCGCACAAGGTCCTACTGGCCCTACAGGTGCGGCAGGTACTATTTCTGTGACCACGGTATCCGTTACGAATACTGTACTCTCTACGGCCAACCAATTTGTGCTCGTATCAGGCGCTATCAATGTGAAGCTACCAGCCTCTCCGGTCACAGGTCAGATAGTATATTTCTATTGTGATAATAGCACCGCTACCATAGATCCTAATGGACAAACCGTGCATCAGGGGGGTAGTGATTATCCTTCTCCTTCTTCATTTGCGGACTTCGGCACAGCTTCAAATCACGCTGTGACGCTCATTTTCAACGGCTCCAAGTGGTACCCGCTGGCAGAAGGATTTTAGTACTGATCTCATATTATTTGACAAGCCGGGGCGAATGCTCCGGCTTTTTTGTTCCCAGGCACTGCATAGGCCACCAGCCGATTATTCCGTATTTTTGCAGCCCTCCGGATGTACTACAATCGCAAAATAGCGCTCACCACCCTCGGCTGCAAACTCAACTACAGCGAGACCTCTGCCATAGGCAGGGCGCTGTCAGAGCATGGCTATCAGCGGGTAGACTTCTCAGAGGCAGCTGATTACTATGTGATCAATACCTGCTCCGTCACCGAGAATGCCGACAAGCAGACCCGCTATGTGGTCAAGACCGCCCTGCGCACCAATCCGGATGCAAAGGTGATCGTCATCGGCTGCTATGCGCAGCTCAAGCCAGACGAGATAGCCTCTATCCCCGGCGTGAGCATGGTCCTCGGAGCCAATGAAAAATTCAAGCTCCACGAGCATCTGGATAAACTGGAAGAAGCCGAAGCACCTGTGGTGCTTAATGGAGCCATAGACGATGTGGCTTTCTACAGTGATGCCTTCTCTCACGGTGACCGTACGCGCACTTTCCTCAAGGTGCAGGACGGCTGCGACTATATGTGCTCTTTCTGCACCATCCCATTAGCCCGCGGCAAAAGCCGTAGCAACTCTATCGCAAAGACAGTAGAGCTGGCGCAAAAAGCCGCCGCCACAGGCGTAAAGGAGATCGTACTAACGGGCGTTAATATCGGAGACTTTGGCAAGACACCTGATGGCAACGAGCGCACTTCTGAAGATTTCTACCAACTCATACAGGAGCTGGAAAAGATAGAAAGTGTGCAGCGCTGGCGCATCTCCTCCATAGAGCCCAATCTGCTCACAGACGATATCATAGCCTTTGTAGCAAAGTCAGAGAAATTCGCCCCGCACTTTCACATACCTCTGCAGAGTGGTAGTGACCGTATACTCAAATATATGCGCCGCAAATACCTCACACCGCTCTATCGCGAGCGCGTACAGACGATCAAGAGGTTAATGCCGCATGCCTGCATCGGTGTAGATGTCATCGTTGGTTTTCCCGGCGAGACGGAGGAGGAGTTTCGGACTACTTATGATTTTATCTCTTCGCTCGATGTCTCTTACCTCCACGTCTTCACCTACTCGGAGCGCGCCAATACCCGCGCCCTCAATATCGCTCCCGTAGTACCCAAGGCCGTACGCAAAGAGCGCAACGAAATGCTCCGCATCCTCTCTGAGAAAAAGAAGCGCGCCTTCTACGAGCAGCATCTCAGCACCGAGCGCCGCGTACTCTGGGAAATGGAGAATGACGGAGGCACCATGTACGGCTTCACCGACAACTACATCAAAGTCGGCATCCCACACGATGAGTCCCTCTCCAAGACCATGCAGACTGTCCGCCTCACAAATGTTGCGGGCTCAGGTTTTGTAAGGGTGGAGATGAGCGGCGAGGTAGCTGCCCTCTGATCAGAATCCTTTTCCCTTTAGCCAGTCCAGCGAATACTGCGCTACCTCCTTCCAGCCGCTATCCAGTATCAGTGAGTGGCCGCGGTTTTCAAACTCATGGTACTCCGTCACCACGCTCTTATTGTATTTCGCCAGTGATGCCTGCCCGAAGATCGGCGGAGCTATGTGGTCCTTCTCTCCGCCTGTGATCAGCAACGGGCCACGCATAGTATTATTTGTATTGACCTTGGTCTCCGAACCGATGAAAGTCGCCATCGCCGCCTGAAAGAGCGGCCGCGCCGGTGCCGGTATCGGCCATTTCTCATACAGTTCCCGCGCCTCCTGTTCCGGTACCGCATTCGCAAAGCCAAAGCGGAACTGGTCAAATGAAAGTGACACAGCTTTATTGATGTTAAAAGGATTGCCCAGTATGCCGAATGAAGCACGCAGTGCCGAGAAGGGCAACTGCCATACACCCTTGATAGGGGCGGGATCTATGGCTACGCCGGCTACTGCTACGCCGCGCCCCAGCAGTATCTGCGTCAGCAGCCCGCCGAATGAGTGCCCTATCAGGATCGGCTTCTCCGGCAGCGCCTTGATCTGCTGCTCCAGGTGGTCAGCTATTTCTTTCACACCGCGATTACCTATTGGCGTGGGATTGGAGCGGCTAGCAGCGATGGTGTCTGAGTCTCCGGGCCAGGAGAGCGCCACCGTCTTGTAACCGTTTTGCTCAAAGAAGTCCATCCATGCCTGCCAGGACGTACGGTGCATCCATAGGCCATGAATGAACGCAATGGTTTTAGTGGGAGTGGTTGCCATGATGTATTGGTTTTAGTGAGGGATGATTATACCTAAGGTACAAAAGAACTACATGAATTAAACGTTCCAAAGAAATATTAACCATGCAGACCGTCCGCCTCACAGATGTGGCAGGCGCTGGTTTCGTGAAGGTGGAAATGAGTGGCGAGGTAGCGGCGCTTTGATAGACTAATAGGACGTCACGATTATACCTGTCTCGTGTTTATCCTTGGGGGCGAGAAACTGGCCCGGATTGATATTGCCGCGGTATTCGTTAGAAAATATAGTTTTTTCCCCGAGTTCAAACCTAAATCTTAGCTGAGTATGTAGCTGTCCTTTGTATATCGGTGCTGCTATGATCTGATAGTGCTCCGGCGGTAGTGAAGCTTGATAGTAATCGTTTCCACAAAAGCTATTGTAAAAGGTCTCAATATCTTGCCAATCGCCTTTGCTATTTATAGCTTGCTCTACTATTTTATAATAGCCCGCTTGTGCATTGATCGACACAGTATCCCTACTTCCATTACTGATATACAGCTTGTATGCTATATGATTGTAGGCTGACCTAGTTACGTCAGTAGTATCTACAAAGATCTTCAGGCTATCTGGTGCCTTAAAGTTAATAGGTCGCGGATAGTTGTCGTATCCGCCATAATAATGTGATAGGTTAGGCTCGTTTATACTCAGCGTATCCAGTGTCCATTGAGCCAGGTTTAGTTTAGTGTATTCTATACCAAACTGCTCCTTCCACACAAATACGCCTGTATGATCTATATATCCCCACCGATGGTCTTCTTTGACCCGGCACAGCCCATTATTGAAGCCCAATGATACCGGTCTGGTGAATTTCGGTGATATGACTTCCCGGCCAGCTTTATCGATAAATCCCCACTTGCCATGACTCCTGACAAAAGCCAGGCCCTCGTGAAAATCACCGATCTCACTGTAGGGAACAGTAAGCGCGATCTTGCCCGTGGTATCTATATACCACCTGTTAGAGGTTGCTGCTTCCACAGCCTGCGCCAGCCCCTCCGAAAAATTCCAATACGTCAGGTCTTGGCGCTCCGGTATTATGACCGTCTGCCCTGCCATATTGATGTAGCAGGATGTATCATGGATCCTGACATGGGCGAGTCCGTTTACAAAATCATCATGGCCCATTTCAGGTATTTCTAACAGTAGTTTCCCATGGTTGTCATAGTAGCGTGTGATATCTTTCTTGCCTTTCGTACCCCAGACATGCACGATACCTTCTTCACTTACCTGCCCACCATATTCCAGATGAGTATTAAAAAATTTCTTGCCTGATGTGTCTACCAGCCATACCTTATTCTTGATCGTGACCGTTGCGACGCCGTGCGAGAAGGGGCTTATATCCTCGTACCTGGAAACAAATGCAACAGAACCATCCTTTTTGATAAATCCACTTACTGTCCTTCCATCCTTCTGCCACACAGTGTTACATAGGCCGCCCGAAAATGTACCTCGCGAATCATATTGAGGCGCGATGGCAAACCTGCCAGTGCTATCTATAAAACCCCAAAGTGTATCTACAGCTACAGCAGCTAAACCCTCCGAAAAGTTTTCAGCACCATCAAACTGGCACTTGATCACAATTTCGCCTCGGGAGTTGATATAGCCCATTTTGCCAAACTCTTCTATAGGAAAGAGGCCACTTTGCGATCGTATTTGACTGTAAGTAAAAAGGGGAAGTAAAAACAAGATCAGCAGGCACTTTTTCATAAATAGGGATTTAAACTATAACGCACACACGTGTTATATCAATGTAATGGCCAAAGATATGTGTGCTTGCTTTACTTTCTTACCACAAAGTGCCCCGCCGGTTCAAGCGAGGACGCTTGAACCACGCATACTACCTCCCAGCTTTCCTCCAATCCACCTTCTCACCCACGATGCGACGCAGTTCAGAAATGTCTACGCGCCCCCGCTAGTTCAAGCGTCCACGCTTGAACCATGCACACTACCTCCCAGCCTTCCTCCAGTCCACCTTCTCACCTACAATGCGGCGCAGCTCAGAGATAGCTACACGTTCCTGAGTCATCGTGTCGCGGTCGCGGATCGTCACCTTATTATCGGTCAGTGTATCGTGGTCTACCGTGATGCAGAACGGCGTACCGATCGCATCCTGGCGGCGGTAGCGCTTGCCTATAGAGTCCTTCTCATCGTAGAAGCAGAGATGATCATACTTCAGCTCGTCCATGATCTCACGTGCTTTCTCCGGCAGCCCATCTTTCTTGACCAGTGGCAGTATCGCAGCCTTGATCGGCGCGAGGAACGGCGGGAACTTCAGCACTACGCGCTCTGTACCGTCTTCCAGCTTTTCATTTTGATAGCTATTGCTCAGTACAGCGAGTATCGTACGGTTCAGGCCGATAGATGTCTCTATCACATATGGCACATAGCTCTCGTTCAGCTCCGGGTCAAAGTACTGGAGCTTCTTGCCGCTCAGGTTCTGATGTTGCGTCAGGTCAAAATCCGTGCGAGAGTGGATACCTTCTATCTCCTTATAGCCAAACGGAAAGTTGAACTCGATGTCCACCGCTGCATTCGCATAGTGCGCCACCTTCACGTGATCTTTAAACTTCAGGCCGCTCTCTTCAAATCCGAGCGATTTGTGCCATGCCATACGCGTCTCCTTCCACTTGTTGTACCACTCCATCTCTGTGCCGGGGCGCACGAAGAACTGCATCTCCATCTGCTCAAACTCCCGCGTGCGGAAGATGAACTGGCGCGCCACTACCTCATTACGGAAGGCCTTGCCCACCTGCGCGATACCAAACGGGATACGCTGGCGCGATGTGTTCAGTACGTTGAGGAAGTTCACAAAGATACCCTGCGCCGTCTCCGGGCGAAGGTAGATAGTCTCAGACTCATCAGCCACCGCACCTACCTGCGTGGAGAACATCAGGTTAAACTGCCGCACATCAGTCCAGTTGCGAGTGCCGCTGATCGGGCACACGATCTCCAGGTCTATGATGATCTGGCGCAATTCGGCCATATCATTCGCCTCCAGCGCCGCTTTAAAGCGGGCCTCCGTAGCCGTTATCTTTTCCTTATTGCGCAGCACATTCGGATTCGTCTGGAGAAACATCGCCTTGTCAAACGTCTCACCAAACTTCTTCGCAGCCTTGTCTACTTCCTTGGTGATCTTGTCCTCCATCTTTACGATGGCCTCCTCTATCAGCACATCCGCACGGTAGCGCTTCTTAGAGTCCTTATTATCCACCAGCGGATCGTTAAATGCATCCACGTGACCAGATGCCTTCCACGTCTTCGGGTGCATAAAGATCGCCGCATCCAGCCCCACGATATTCTCATGCAGCTGCACCATGCTCCGCCACCAGTAGTCCTGTATATTCTTCTTCAGCTCCACGCCATACTGGCCATAGTCATACACCGCCCCCAGGCCATCATAGATCTCAGATGACGGGAATACAAAACCATACTCCTTCGCATGGCTGATGATCTCTTGCAAAATGTTTGCGCTATTATCCTTACTCATAATTGACGGCGAATATAACCAAAGGCAAACGAGTGGCAAATAGCCATGAAGCCGCCAATAGAATGGAGGGTTGGATGAAGGTGCTTTTTTGTATTAAAGCCCCCCTTCAGGTCGTAGATCCCGATGCTGTCGGGAGAGGTTTGGAGGGTTGGCTGTTTGCATCATTCTGAAAATGCTACAATTCTGGAAATTCTGATTCAGACATTGTATTAAAGCCTTCCCCTTGGGGGAAGGTTTGGATGGGGCCGGCATTGAAACAATCCCCTATCAAAAACGTATACCATACATACATTGTGAAGTAATGAAATACCTGCTCACCATTTCCGCTCTGGCTTTTGCGCTCATTTCAGGCCGCGCCGCCACACCAGAGAATGATAACAAGTTCGAATTCGCCAAGCCAGTCTACAAGATCAAAGCTACCATCCGCAAAGCTGATGGAGACTATATCCTCATACCCGCAGATAGCAAGAGTTCAAAATTTATCCCGGCCTACCTGCCTGATGAATACAAGAAGAATGGCCTGGAGGTGACCTTTGACGGTGATCTGGGTACGGCAGATGGCACCGGCACAGCGCTGAACATTCACAAGATATGGGTAGCATATGAACTGAAAGAAAAATATAGACTGGTCCATAAATCATACGACCTCAACTGACCCATCACAACCCCCGATAATGCCAGTCGGCTGATGGAATCACTCCAGATGCCCCTCAGCCAAATGGCATAACTAACTACCGGCAGCAGAGCACCAGCTTTGCCGCCGGTTTTGTTTTCTGTAGTTTGTATTAGTCCTGGTTATAGGAGGTTAGATAGGTCGTATTTAATGCCTCGACCTGAGTTAATACTTGTATTGCTATGTGATCTATGTGTTCTATGTGGTTCAAAATGTATTTTAGACAGAAAATGGCATTACATTTGGATAAAGACGTGTATATGAAAAAGATAAGGCTCTTTACGACCCTGCTGATGCTATCAGCAGTACTCGGCGCATCTGCCCAGGCAAAGTTTGAAAAGGTAAAATCCCTCAAGGGGATCAAGGCTACTGTGAAAGTGCTCAACGAGACACAAACGGTGATCGTGCCCGATAGTGAACCCAACCAGCGCTACGTAGCCACAGACCTGCCGGCAGAGCTGCGCCAGGATGGCCTGCACCTATCTATAGATGGCGATGTAGGTGCCATACCACCAAACGTGCGGATGATCGGCGTGCCTTTTCACATCACCTGTATCAAGGTCACCACTGCTGACAAGAAAAAGTATAAGCTGAGCAAGAAGAAGTGGTGCATGAAGTAGATTCACTCCTCTTTGGGTTCATCCGGATTCATGCTATTCCACTTTGCCAAATCCTTCTCAGTATAGAAGAGCGCCCATCCATCCGGATAGATATCATCCTCCGCCGGGAAAGCACGCACCCATTTCACAAAGTCCCGGCGAAACTCTTCTATCTCCGAGCGCAGCGTATGTAGATACTCTGTGTGCGGATAGTCAAACATTTCCAGGCCGGATGTCTGGATCAGCAGGTCCCGGGCGGCCAGTTTGATCTGTACGGCATTTTCACGCAGGATCATATAGTCGCCACTCCCGGCACCAGCCAGTTTGGCCCCGATCATCATCGCGTTCTCCATCATCCAGCCTCGGTGGTAGGAGGTGTGGTTCTGATCATCCTGGTCATCTTCTTTGGGCAACGTCTCCACGATAGCGGTCACCGTCTGAAGTATCTGGCGCGAGCGCTTCTTCAGGGCTGTCGCCGCCTCCCGTAGCGGCCTTAGCTTCCACTCTTCGCCCTCTTCATCCTCCCTATCGAGATCATCGTATTCTCTGTCATCATCATCTATGGTCATATGCTTTGTTTATTTATAAAATATTGACAATCAAATAATTAAATTTTTATATCAATCGAAAAACTTGCTCTAATATCGGATATTTCCATTACGCCCACTAGTCGAAAAACTTGCTCTCCGAGGCTCTCATCTCAACCCTCCGAGGTACTGGCAGCATTCCCTCTATAGTCGAAAAACTTGCCGGCCAAAGGTGGTTCGGCCTGCTGTCCATTCGCGACTTATGTGTACCTTAGAGCTATATGCTCACCCATTCTGTCCGTTACCTTGTACTCCTGCTCCTGCTAGCGGCGGGGACAGTTACGTGTCAAGCGGTGCCCG
>JAFDYP010000115.1 GCA_018267355.1 Bacteroidota bacterium | reverse complement strand
GTCCCTTTTGAGGAACTGGGTCAACATCTGAAAGAGCAACCATGGATGCAACTATAAAGCCATTAACTACCTACCTTTAAAATCCGGCGCTCTCTTCTCCACAAAAGCCTTCATGCCCTCCTTCTGATCCTCTGAGGCAAAGGTAAGGTAGAAGTTCTTGCGCTCAAACTGGAGGCCCTCGTCGAGCGTGGTCTCGTAGGCTTTGTTGACAGACTCTTTGGCGAGGCGCACGGCTATAGGTGATTTGGCGGCTATTTGCTTAGCAGTTTTGACGGTTTCTGCCAGCAGCACTTCCACCGGTACTACACGCACCACCAGGCCCGCACGCTGCGCCTCCTCTGCTGTAATGAAGCGGCCTGTTAGCACCATCTCCATAGCAAGGCTTTTGCCTACAGCGCGGGTGAGTCGCTGCGTGCCACCAGCGCCGGGCATGGTACCGATATTGATCTCGGGCTGGCCAAACTGGGCTGTCTCAGAGGCGATGATCAGGTCGCAGGTCATGGCCAGCTCGCAGCCGCCACCGAGCGCAAAGCCCGACACAGCAGCGATGATCGGCTTCTTGGTCTTCTTGATCTGATCCCAGGTAGAGAACTGATCTATACCGAGCATGGATATAGCCGTCGCATCTGCCATCTGCTTGATGTCGGCCCCTGCGGCGAAAACTCTCTCTCCTCCTGTGAGGATCACAACACGGATGCTATCGTCCTCATCCCACTCGCGGAGTACATCGCGTATCTCCAGCATGAGCTGGCGATTGAGCGCGTTGAGCTCTTTGGGCCGGTTGAGCTCTATGAGGCCTATATGCTTATCGTATTGCGGATTGACTTTGATGAATTCTAATTCCATGTTGCGTGATTTTGTAGCAGGGTAAATGTATGGAAAAGACGAGAGATATGAGACTTGAGATAGGAGATAATGCAATCAGATCATGCTATTACTTTTGGAATGCCCATCCATCAGAACCTCACCAGCAGTGCTCCGATAAAGCGTGTCTCCTGTCGTACCAGATCGGGTGCCCAGCCTGCCGGGATAGGTGTGCCATTATAGCCATCAGGAGAGGTCACACCACCATGACCTGCAAAGTAAGGCACCGATGCCTCGCGATGTACTACCTCCAGCCGGAAGGTGATAAGTTCATTAGGCATCCAGTCTACATTGGTAGAGATATCCCAGCCGTCAAAAGGGTCCCCCGGATTGAGGGAGTACGGATGAGTACCTACCGTCTGCCCCGTCTGGGGATTGATATTAGGATCGGCATCACCACCTGGTGCCAGCACCAGGTAGCGCCCCGGATTATGCATGGCACCTCCCCCTACTGTCCAGGCAAAGTGATCACGGCCAAACCATAAACGATGGTAGACCATCACACTTAAAAAATTTGACTGAGGCGAGCTACTCAGCATTCCGAAGCCTCCCAGGCCTCCTCCTTTCTGAAAGCCCAGATCGGCTGCCAGGCTGATCGCTTCTTTGCTGACCTTGCCTTCCGGTTTATTGAAAAGGCGTACCTGAAAGCTATTGTCTGAGTGGAAACGGAACGCCTTAGGGTTATTGGCTGCATCGGTGCCAAAATAATCATTGGTCACTACACGTATATATTCCTTTGGACTCCAGAGAAACTGGCAACCTAATCCCGGCATGCTGTTAAACTTGCCATAAGACTGCCAGCCATTGATGACCCACACCTCTACTTTGATCCTGGTAGTAGGAAACATCTGCAGGCGCAGGCCATTAAAAAACCAAGGTGTATTATCTGATGTGAATGAAGGCTGGTAGACCCAGTTCTCAGCATTGTAGTAGGAGTTCATCCCTATGTATGACATGAAAAGACCTGCATCGAGATTGATACCCTTCATCGCATTAAAGTGGTAGCCGGCATAGGCCTCACTGAGATAGCGGTACGCTGTCTTGAGGTCTCCCTGGCCGCGGTTCCAGCTGGCATCGTTGCGCGGCACGAGTGTGGTGCGGGTACCAAATTGCAGCATCAGCTTTGCACGGACATTGTGATAGTTAAACTCGCCACCAAAGGCAGCCAGAGAAAGCTCTATCTCATTATTCCGCGCCAGTGCGGTAGATCCGACCACTGTATTATCTATCGGGTGATGATCTGATGCGGTGTAGTTGACATCCAGCATAGCAGAGCCGGTAAAGTATTTGGTAGCGAGCAAGGCCTCATGGCGACGATCATTGCCATTGAGCCAGGTCAGGTCATACTGTGCAAAGGGCTCGCCGGAGCTGGTGTCCCGCTGGTGATGATGCCTCCGATCCAGAAAGCCATCTGCGAAACGCTGGCCAAAAGCTTTAGCGCCGGCAGTATTGGATAGAGGTTGCGTATTGACGTATACGTCCTGAGCTGATATCGACGCGACGAAAGAAAAAATGCAGATAAAAGCGAGTAAGCCGTGCTTCATGCGGAGTGTTAGTATACCGGCGAAGATACGGTGTCCATTTACTAATCTGCAAAAGCTGCACCTGAAATAAATCAGCCCAACGGCTGATGGATGCGCTTTGCCGCCAGGCGGTACAAGAAAAACACCATCCCCCCAAGCACTATACCCAGCATCGCTCCGGCAGTGACATCTAAAGGATAGTGTATGCCTACATAAACCTGTGAAAACGCCACCAATGCCGCCCATACTATCAATACCGGCGCCATCCATCCATACCTGCGAAAGACCAATGACAAGAAAACAGCGAGGCCAAAATGATTGGTAGCATGATTGGACGGGAAACTATAGGTATCGCTACAGTGATCTATGAGTAGCCGTACCCCCGGCTCCAGATGGCAGGGACGCAGGCGATGCACACTCCACTTGATGGCATTGGCCGACTGATCGCAGCAGAGGATAGTGATACCCACCCCTACTAAAATGAATACCCCCTGCATACGATACTTATACAAAACATAAATCCCCCCGATGATATAGAATGGTAGCCAGGTGAATCTGTTTCTAAGAATGGGGCACAGAAAATCGAGGACGGGATTTGCCAGCGTCTGATTGATGATATGGAATAGGGTGTGGTCTAGTACAGGCGCCACAAATCTGTTTTGGGTGAAGTTACTTTTTCTTAGCCACTATCACCTGCCTGTTGCTCTCGCCAGCCTTGAACGGGACCAGATCATAACTACCAAACACCTCTGTGATAGTAAGCCCAGCACCTTCAAACAATTTACGAAACTGCTCTGGCTTGATCATTTTGAGCTTCTCTTGGTAGTGGTGCTCCGCTCCCTCTGCTATGAAATTTATGTCTTTGATGATAAAGCCATTTTCCAGTTTCTTCTGCAGGTGGAACTGTATATCTCCGCGATTGATAATATCACGGGGCTTCATGAGCTTAGAGATACATTCCGGATTCATATAGTCTAGTACGAGTGTGCCTCCCGGCATGAGATCATCTGCCATAGCCCGTATAGCGGCCTGATCGTCCGCCTCGTTGTCAAAATAGCCAAAACTGCTAAAGAGATTGACGACGAGTGAGAAATAATTTACCCGATAGACCTTGCGCATATCCCATACTTCAAAGTGAAGATTTGGGAGCATTTCCTTTCTGGCCTCTTCAATACTGTGCGGCGATAGGTCCAGACCAGTGGTCTCGTAGCCTAGTTTGGCCAGGTAGCGGCTATGACGGCCCTTACCACAAGCTACGTCCAGCACCCGGCTACCTTGAGGAATCTGCAAATGGCCCACAAGATTAGAGACAAACGTGCGCGCTTCTTCATCATTGCGGTGGCTGTAGAGCAGGTGATAGTAGGGGGTATCAAACCATGTTTCAAACCATTTCTTATCTGCCATTTGTCATATATGAATGCCGTTTATGTTTATATTTAGGCATAGTTCTAGCCCCTCTTTTT
>JAFDYP010000114.1 GCA_018267355.1 Bacteroidota bacterium | reverse complement strand
CCGCGGCAGCTATGTACTATATCATGGCAACCTAAGCGTGGTAGAAAATAACCAGGCCGCCATTTTCATCGTAAAGAAGATAGCTGCTGAGATGACTGTGCCATTCATCATAGCGGGTAAAAATCCCACTGACGCGCTCAAAAAAGAAGTAGCCAGGTACCCGCATATAGAAATGGTGGAAAATCCCTCCTTTGAGCGGATCGCCGATCTGCTCAGCAATGCGCATATCAACCTGCTGACCACTTTTCAGAATACGGGCATCAAGCTAAAACTACTCAACTCGCTCTATAGGGGCCGCTTCTGCCTGGTCAACTCAAAGATGGTGAATAATACCGGGCTCGAGTCGCTCTGTGTGATAGAGGATAACCCCAATGCTACCAAACGCCTGATCACCGATATGATGAATCTGGACTTTGACCAGCATCATATCAATAAGCGCAGGCAGCTGCTCGACCACGAGTTTAGCAACCGGGCCAATGCGACAAAGATCATCAAGGCTATCTGGGAGCAGGCGTAAAATACAGCGCGGGGATAGTCGTCTGTCATAGCAGTGTCATATACCATAGTTTTTTATGTAAAAGACTTACCTTTGGCATCTGTCATTAAAAGTAACTGATGGCGTCACTCCGCAGCATCCTGACCAGCCCGATGGGCATACTGAAACTAGCCATAGCCCTATGCTACATAGGCCTGGGCGTCTACCTGATGGTCTACAGCCAGCAGATATTGAGTTTCGTAGAGCCTACCTATCGTTCTATTCTCTCGTGGGTGTTTATCATCTACGGGGCATTTCGCCTGATCAGGGCGCTGACAGACCGCCCCAATGCTCAAAATATCTGAACGTGCAGTATCGTCCGCTCTACCTCATCGCTATTTTTTGCCTCAGTCTCCTGGCCTGCAGCCGCCACCCGGATCAGGCCTCCCTGCCCCCCGCCACCATTGAGGGGCCTACACATATAGACTCGATCACGGTCTATGCTGATGAGGCCTTTCGCTATATCATAGACCAGGAGGTGAGGGTATATGAGAATGACCAGCCGGAGCAGCACCTGCAGGTCATCTACCTGCCCGAGGCCGAGGTACTGAAGCACCTGAACACGGATAGCTTCTCTACGGTAGTGATAGGCCGTAGGCTCCGTGAGTCAGAGCGGACGCAGCTTTTCAAGAATAACCACATCACACCGGATGAGAGCTGCTTTGCGCGCGATGCGATAGCGCTGGTGGCTAACCCAGCCTTCCCGCAGGATACACTGCCCTACGGGCTGGTGGGCCAGCTGGTAGCCGGGCGTGCGGAGCAGTACAAAGTGGTCTTTGAGGGAAATGGCTCAGGGGTACTGAGCTATATGTTTGGACTCTTCTCGCAAACCTCAGGTCACTCTGCTTTTGCGGTGAAGAATACGGATGAACTGGTAGAATACCTGCAGAAAGACGATAAAGCGATAGGCTTCCTGCCCTATGATAAGATCAGCGATGAAGACGTAGCATCTGTGTGCGACCTGCTAAAGAAAGTTAAGCTGCTGTATGTGGCCAAGGCCGACTCCAGTGGGCGCATCATCGCATCTACCGCCTCTCAGAGCGAGATAGCCGATGAATCTTATCCCTTTGCCCGCCCTATCAACTTCATACAGCATAGCATGGATCAGAAGGTCGGCACGGGGTTTGTTAATTTCCTGTACAAAGATAGATCAGGTCGGATTATATTGAAGTCGGGATTGGTGCCGGCTATCATGCCGTCGCGCACGATCAACATCAATACAGGCGGACTGAAATAATTGAAAAACGCTATCATTGCAAATCGTTAAAAAAAACCGGATAATAGGATGAAAAGTATCAAGATCGCAGCTGCTATGCTGTTATTGTCCTCTCAGGTATTCGCTCAGTCTGCGCTGGATGAGGGCAAAAAACAACTGGAGAAGGAGAACTTTGCTACAGCCAAGAATGTACTCAGAAAGGCACTGGCAGATGGCACCACAGACAGGGTGCAGACAGCATATTATCTGGGCAATACCTACCTGAAAATGGACGATCCGGACTCAGCTAAGATCTGCTACAGGGTGCCGGGTTTTGAAAATAAGACCATCTACGGCCTGCTGGCCAATGGCCGCCTGAGCCTGCTGAATGGTGACAAAGCCAAGGCAAAGCAATATTTTGAGCAGGCAGTTGTGACTTCTAAATTTAAGAGTGCGGATGTGCTCAATCAGGTAGGAGATGCCTGGTATAAGCCTAATATCATAGACCTGCAGGAAGCTATCAAGAATTTTGAAGATGCCTTTAAGATAGACCCCAAGAATACCAATAATGCGCTGGAGCTGGGCGATGCCTACCTGGATAACAACGAAGGTGGCAAGGCGATGAGCAAATATGAGAGCGCTGCTGAGGTCAATCCTAAGCTGACGATGGCCTTTATCAAGATAGGCCGTCTGAATACACGCGCCCGTACCTATGACGATGCGATCAATGCACTGCAAAAGGCTATCGCGCTGGAGCCTGACTACCCGGTGGCGCACTATGACCTGTTTGAGACCTACTTTCTGGCAAAGAAGTACGACCTGGCCAAGGCTGAGATCAAAAAGTACATTGAGCTGAATAAGGATGATGCAGAGGCAAAGACAAAATTCCTCAGCTTCCTCTTTGCATCTAAGGAGTACGATCAGGTAGTATCAGAGGGTATGAAAATGCTGGATGCTGATCCTACCAATATGGTCATCCTGCGAGCGCTTTTCTACTCTAACTATGAGCTGAAGCACTACAAGGAGGCAGGTGACTATATGCAGCGCTTCTGGGTAGCGGCCCCGGTATCACGCGTGCGCCCTATGGACTATGTATATAGCGCCAAGGTGGCCAATAAAAATAATGACACTACTGCTGCACTCAAGTACTTTAATACGGCACTGTCTGTAGATAGCAATAATGCCGAGCTCCTCTCCGACTATGCGCAGCTGATGTACACCACCAAGAGGTACCCGGATGCGGTAGCAGCCTACACCAAGAGAATAGCTAATTTCCCTAGTCCAACTTTCTATGACTACTACTGGCTGGGCCGGGCTAACTATAATATAGCCCTGGGCTGGAATTCTAAAAAGGATGACAAGGCAGCCAAAGATTCTGCAGCTAAATACTTCCAGGCAGCAGACACCGTGTTCTCTAACCTGACCACTAAATATGCTACCGTACCTGATAGCTGGCAGTGGAGGGCAAAGGCCAACAGCTACCTCGATCCGGAAATGAAGACTGCAGCCTCCAAGCCATACTATGAGCAGTTTATAAAAGTGGTCGAGGCAGGGACAGATCAGGCCAGGTACAAGAACTTCCTGATAGAGAGCTACCAGTATCTGGGTGCCTACTACCTGAATAAGAATGACAAGGCCACCGCAGGTCCTTTTATCAATAAGGCTAAAGACCTTGATCCTAATAACGAGCTGACCAAAGAGCTTTTGAAGAATCTCTGATCAGCGTTCAAAATCTATAAAAATGGCTTCCCTACCGGGAGGCCATTTTTCATTTGCCCTGTGGATAGCAGAGGCGGTGGATGAGCGGCTTTTTTATTATCATGCACACAGTATGGAATTTAAATGTACAGAAACACTGCATCACCCGCTGCCGGTAGTATGGGAGACCATCCGCGACAGGCTGCCTGAGATAGCCGCTTTGCAGGATGATATGGAGTATGTGAAAGTGATCAAGAGGACGAAGAAAAAACCGGATGGGGTGCATGTGATCAGCCATTGGCAGGCGGCGCCACCACTCCCCGCCATGCTGAAAAACATGATCAAGCCGGAGATGATGCTCTGGACTGAAGATGCTATCTGGGACAATGAGACACACTCCAGCCAGTTTTCGATAGAGACGCACTACAAGGTAGAAGATATCTCTTGCGTAGGTTCTATCTCCTGTACCAAAGCCGGGAAGGGCACCAAAGTGACTTTCAGCGGTACCTTTAGCATAAAGAAGACTGCTAAATCCTCGATCTTTTTGACCGGGTTTGTACTATCAGCCATTGAGGCGCTGGCCGCGCGGCTGATCCCTCACAATTTCTCCAAGGTGATGCGGTCTCTGGATGACACCATCAGAGATGAGCAGTAGTGCAGAGATTTCCTCATCCCGGTAGCGGTATGAATCTTGCGGCGTAGTGCAGAAAATAACACTATGTCAAGATCAATAGCTAATAAGAAGATCGCCGTAGTAGCGACGGACGGGGTAGAGGAATCTGAGTTTACCGTGCCTATAGAGGCGCTGAAGAATGCAGACGCCACGGTGGAGGTCATCTCCCTAAAGCCGGGCAAGATCAAAGCCTGGAACCATACCGACTGGGGTGGAGAGTACTCTGTAGATAAGACCATAGCAGAAGCACAGGCAGCGGACTACGATGCACTGGTACTACCCGGCGGTGTGATGAATCCTGATAAGCTGCGTACCGATGCGGATACGGTAGCATTTGTCGCAAGCTTTCTGGAGGAGGGCAAACCCATAGCCGCTATCTGTCATGGTCCCTGGACCCTCATCGAGACAGGCCACCTGAAAGGAAGGCATATGACCTCCTATCCCTCCATCAAGTCTGACCTGATCAATGCAGGCGTAGACTGGAGTGATGAAGAGGTAGTGGTGGACAACGGCCTCGTGACCAGCCGTAAGCCTGATGATCTGCCTGCATTCTGCGCCAAAATGATAGAAGAAATAGGAGAGGGGCAGCACTGATCGCTCTGGCAATCCGGGGAGATAAATACTATTTACTTGTCCATAGTGCTTAGTTTTGTTTGTCTATAGGTTAAATACATCACCATGGATACATATCTCGCTCCTATAGAGAAACCCGATAGCCTTATCATGAAACTGGTCTATTATCTCACTGAGAGGCAATTCGGGAAAGTGCTAACGCCATTGAAAGTATTTGGAGCTCGTATGCCACTGGCCTTTGGCAAATGGCAAAGTGAAATATCCCAACTGGATAAAAAACTGACGCTCCCGGCAGAAACGGTCATGCTGGTAAGGGAGCAGGTAGCGCACCTGAATGTCTGCCTGTTTTGTATAGATATAGGCCGATCCGTCGTGATCAAAGGCTCTATGCGGGAGGATAAGTTTGATGCACTGGCAGAATATAAGACCAGTCCCTTATTCTCCGCTACCGAGCGGGCCATGTTGGATTATGTCACGGAGCTGACCCGGGATAAGAAAGTGGATGAGGCTACATTCAGCCGTATGAAGGAACACTATACAGAGCGGGAGATATGCGAGATAGTCTATCTCGTGGCCTCTGAGCATGTCTACAATATGACCAATATCGGTCTCAACATCCACTCTGATATGCTTTGTGACATCAGCCGGATGAAAGCTGGCAAACAGTAAGGTTTCAGATTTTTGGGACAAAAAGTACGTGTATGACTGCGTTGTTTTGCAGTATTATATCACGTCAAAAT
>JAFDYP010000113.1 GCA_018267355.1 Bacteroidota bacterium | reverse complement strand
GTCCCAATCAGCATGAACTAGCCTATTCCTAAATTTCCCTGACAGAAAAATATTGGTTCCATTGATTCTAGACACAAACGCACTCACCCCCTGTATCATCCCCTGATTCACCAGCTTCTGAAAAGGCTCCTCCGTAGGCACATAGCCCAGGTCATGCAGGAACTTGTGCCACATACGTGAGTACAGCAGGTGGCCTACCGCGTGCTCGCTGCCGCCCAGGTAAAGGTCCACATTCTGCCAGTAGTCTATCTTCTCCTTCGCCGCAAAGGCGGTATCATTATTCGGGTCCATATAGCGCAGGAAGTACCAGCTCGAGCCGGCATAGCCCGGCATGGTGTCCGTCTCGCGCTGACCATGTGATGTATTCACCCACTCAGTTGCATTCGCCAGTGGTGAGCGGCCATCTCCTGATGGCTTGTAGCTCGTCACATCTGGCAGCACTACCGGCAGCTCGCTCACCGGCAGTGGGTATGGCAGGTCGCCCTTGTACACGATCGGGAATGGCTCCCCCCAATAGCGCTGGCGGCTGTAGCCCGCGTCGCGCTGGCGGTAGTTCACCTGGCGCTTGCCTATGCCGAGTGCTTCCACTTTCTCCAGCATGGCCTTGATGGCATCTTTCACCTCCATGCCGTTGAGGAAATCACTATTGATCATCTTGCCCACCTTGTCCTCTATGGTCGCGCCGGGGTGCATGCTCTTGTCTATCACCTCCACCACCGGCAGGCCAAATTTCTCTGCAAACTTCCTGTCGCGCTCATCATCTGCCGGCACGGCCATGATGGCACCCGTACCATAGCCCGCCAGCACATACTCCGCCAGATAGATCGGTATGCGCGCGCCATTGAATGGATTCAGCGCATAGCTGCCCGTGAAGGCACCCGTCACCCGCTTCTCCTGCTGGCGCTCTATATCGCTGCGGCTCTTCACGTAGGTGATGTAGTCATCCACTTCCTTCTGCTGTGCAGGCGTGGTCAGAGATGCCACCAGCTCATGCTCCGGCGCGATGACCATAAAGGTCGCGCCGAAGATGGTGTCGGGACGGGTGGTGAAGATTTCAATACAGTCCTCACCCCCTGCCCCTCTCCCAGGGAGAAGGGAGTCAACAGCCTGGTCAGCCGTGTGAAGAGGTGGGTTATCTGGTAGGGCAGCAAGCTTTTGCAAAATGGATGCTTTCACGCCATCCACACCGTTCAGCACTTCATCATTCGTAAACCGAATGACCGTATATCCAATGCGCTCCAATGCCTCTGTGCGTACTTGATCGTTCTCCTCCGTAAAATCATGAGAAGAACCATCTACTTCTATTACGAGTCCTTTGCTCAATGCCACGAAATCAATAATATACTGATCTATCATGTGCTGTCGCCTGAACTTGACACCAAGCTTTTGATTTCGCAGTTCTTGCCACAGTTTATCCTCTGCTTCTGTGGGCTGCTTACGATTTTGCAGCGCGTGTAAAATGTTGCTTGTACTATCCAGCGCACCAGTCATATAAAACGGCGCACCTGTATTGGTCCCCTTCTCCTTGGGAGAAGGGTTAGGGTTGAGGACTGTATTTTGTATCTCGAACTCTATCAGCGCCCCCTCACTCCTGCCTATCCAGTTCCTTTGCATATCCTTCATCGCCTCGCTCCAGTCCAGTGTATCGAGGCCGCGCAGCAGGCGGTCGGAGTACTCTGTGATCCTCAGGAACCACTGCCTCATCTTCCTGCGCTCTACCGGGTAGCCGCCGCGCTCAGACTTGCCGTCTTTCACTTCGTCATTGGCCAGCACGGTGCCCAGTGCTTCGCACCAGTTCACCTCGCTGTAGCTCTGATAGGCGAGGCGGTAGTGCATCAGGATGTGCTGCTGCTCTTGTTCAGAAAAGCCCTTCCATTCTGCAGCAGTAAAGGCCGCATGGTCTTCTTTATCAAACTGCGGAAAACCATCTGTGCCACTTTGCGCGAAGCGCGCGATCAGGGTGTCGATGCCTTCTGCTTTATCTTTCTCCCGATTGTACCAGCTACCAAAGAGCTGCAGGAAGATCCACTGCGTCCACTTGTAGTAGCTCGGGTCGCAGGTCTTCACCTCGCGGCTCCAGTCATAGCTAAATCCGATCTTGCCCAGCTGCTCCTTGTAGGTAGCGATGGCCTTATCAGTCGTCACCTGCGGCGGTGTACCGGTCTCTATAGCATACTGCTCTGCCGGCAGGCCAAAGGCGTCAAAGCCCATCGGGTGCAGCACGTTAAATCCCTTGAGCCGCTTGTAGCGCGCATAGATATCAGAGGCCACATAGCCCAGCGGGTGCCCCACGTGCAGGCCCGCGCCACTCGGATACGGGAACATATCCAGCACATAATACTTTGGTTTTGAGGCATCTTCGGTCACATGATAGATACCCTTTGCCTCCCACTCTTTGCGCCACTTCTTTTCTATGGCTCTGAAATCGAACTCCATTTATCGTTTATTGTTTATCTCGTATATGTCCGGCCAGTATGCGAAAAAGCCACAAGCACACCGCACAGGGCCATAAATATAACAGAATAGCCGCCTGCGCGTATATTATCTGGCGGGGATCGCCAAAAACTCTGAAAATATGCCGGAAACGGTGCTTTTTAGGTGACTAAACCCGAAATTTGAGTTAAGTCGCGAGGTTTGTTAACTTTGCCTTTTGCCGTGAGGCAAGGTGCATTATTCACGTATAAATAAATGTCATTGAAAAAGATTTTGTGTATCCTGATACTCGGACTGTGCTTTGGACCTACTCATGCACAGACATCGGGGATAGATCAGGGTGAGAAATACCGCGAGCTGCTACACCTGCTCGACTCCTACTATACCGATACTATCAATAAAGAAAAGCTCACCGATGCTGCGATCAATAAAGTGCTCGAAGAGCTCGATCCGCACTCTAGCTATATCCTGGCCAAGGACCTGAAAAAATCTGACGAGCCGCTGGTGGCAAACTTCGAAGGCATCGGCGTTACCTTTCAGCTACTGCGTGATACCATCATCGTGCTGGAGGTGATACCGAGCGGACCGTCAGAAAAGGTAGGCATAGAGGCCGGTGACAAGATCGTGACGATCAACGACAGCACTGTAGCCGGCATCAAGATAGATAACGACGGTGTGATCAAGCGCCTGCGTGGCCCTAAGGGTACCAAGGTAAAGGTGGGCATCCGCCGCGCCTCTGCCGGCAATGACCTGCTCGCCTTTGTGATACAGCGCGACAAAATACCTATCTACTCCATAGATGCCAGCTATATGGCAGACTCTACCACGGGCTATATCAAGCTGCTCCGCTTCTCTGCTTCTACCATGTCAGAGTTCTTTGGCGCGGTGGAGAAACTGAAGCGCCAGGGCATGAAGGACCTGATCATGGACCTGCAAGGCAATACCGGCGGCTATCTCATGACCGCCATCCAGCTCTGCGATGAGTTTCTGGGCGAGAAAGAACTGATCGTCTACACCAAGGGTGCGCAT
>JAFDYP010000112.1 GCA_018267355.1 Bacteroidota bacterium | reverse complement strand
GGTATACGCTGCATGTGCGAGACATCCAGGCTCGGCACATTAAACTCTTCTATCACTTTTCCCTTCAGGATATAGCAGCCGCGTCCGGTGAATGGATACTGCTCTATAGAGCGAGGGAAATGCACACTGTCAAATAAATGACCATGCTCATCTATGAAGGAGCCAAAGTACATGGTCTCACCCGTGATAGTAGTCACGCGCTTGATATTGACATAGTAGCCTACCATGTAGATGGTCTGGCCCAGATGCGCCATCATCTCCCGCGCATATGTCAGCTTGTCATAGTTTTTACATAATAGGCGGAATGGCGATGTATACGGGAAAGACAGGATCTTCATCTCATCCAGCGCGTCCTCATACTGGTCATACTCCAGCGGTGGCAATCCATCAGAGTGTGCAGCTATTTTAAAAAGCTCTTTGCGTGGTGCTGACTTCTTCTCTTTGCCCATGAGCAGGTGTGCATCCCATAGGAGTTCTTTAGATGTACGTCCTGTGAAGCGGAAGGCCTTGATACGGATCAGGATACGCAGCTGCTCCAGTGAAACTGGTACCCGCTTGATGAAATCATTCAGATCGGCAAACTCACCCTCCTCGCGGACACGCAGGATATTCTCTACCGTGGCTACCTCGAGGTCCTTGATCAGGCAGAAGCCCATGTAGATAGTGGAGCCATAGAGTGCGGCGAGATTATTACTCCTATTGATACATGGCAGCTCTATCTGTGCGCCCAGCATTTTGGCCTCATGCAGGTAAAACTCGGTAGAGTAAAAACCGCCAAAGTTATTTAGCACCCCGGTCATAAACTCTATGGGATAGTAGGCGCGCAAATATAGGCTCTGATAGCTCTCTACAGCATAGGAGGCTGAGTGCCCCTTGGCAAAGGAGTAGCCTGCAAAGCTCTCTACCTGCCTCCATATCTCGGCTACTTCATCATAGGGGTAACCCCTGCCATCACAGTTGCTAAAAAACTTATCCTTCACTGCCTGAAACTCTTCCCTCGACCGGTATTTGCCTGACATACCCCGGCGCATCACATCAGCCTCTTCCAGCGTCAGCCCCGCATAGTAGTGTGCTACTTTGATCACATCCTCCTGATACACCATCACACCGTAGGTATCAGGCATGATCTCCCATAGCTTGGGATGTGCCAGCTTGCGCCGCTCAGGGTAGCGGTAGCGCAGGATGTATTCGCGCATCATACCAGAGTTGGCCACACCTGGCCTGATGATAGAGCTGGCTGCTACGAGGCCGTGATATTCCTCTACTTCCAGCTTGCGCAGCAGCTGCCGCATAGCCGGAGACTCTACATAGAAGCAACCTATCGTGTCGCCTTTCATCAGCATTTCGCGTATGCGTGGATCTTTTTTGAAATCCTGTATGCGGTGTATGTCTATCTCTTCCCCCCTGGCGCGGGCCAGCTCCACAGCATCTTTGATATGGCCGAGGCCGCGCTGGCTCAGGATGTCAAACTTGTGCAGGCCATAGTCCTCGGCCTCCAGCATAGAGTACTGTGTAGAGGGGTAGCCCACAGGCATCAGTTCCAGCGCTGAGTAGGTGGTGATGGGTTCCTCTGATATGAGTATGCCACAGGCATGCACACTGAGCTGCCGGGGCAGGTCCCGCATCAGGGGAGCATAGGTCATTATTTTTTTACCAGTGCTATCCAGTGTGCGCGTATCCATCCGCTCCGCCTGCAATGCCTCGATCTCATTATCAGGCAGGCCAAATACTTTGCCCAGCTCACGGAGGGCAGACTTGCGATCATAGGTACTATAGCTCCCTACGAGCGCGGCATGACCTTTATATTTCTCAAAAATATAGCTGCGTATATCATCGCGGTCTGTGTGGGAGAAGTCGATATCAAAATCCGGCGGCGTACGCCTCGATGGATTGATAAATCGCTCAAAGTATAGGCTCAGCTCAATAGGGTCTACATCTGTGATGTAAAGGCAATAAGCGATCAGGCTATTGGCACCGCTGCCACGGCCTACGTAGAAGTATCCCTTGGAGCGTGCATACTGTATGATATCCCAGTTGATCAGGAAATAGGCCGGGAAGTCCAGATCGATGATCGTGCGGAGCTCACTGCGAAACCTATCCATCACATCCTTATTGGGCTTATCTCCGTAGCGTTTCCTCAGCCCTTTGGCAGATAGCCTGTATAAAAGGCGGTGGTCTTTTTTGCGCTGTCCGGTGTAGTGTTTTTTGTTTTTGTTGTCTTTCTCTGTGAAAGAAACAAAGCTGGTATTGAGTATGTATTCTGCATTGGCTATAGCCTGCGGAAAATCCTCATAGGCCTGCTCTATATATACACGGGACTGAAACCTGTCTGTGAGCTGTCCATGCTGGTCCTTACCCAGTTTACTCAGCAGCGTGTTGTGCCTGATGCTGCTCAGCAGACGGTGCAGATTAAAATCTCTCTGATCGCGCAAGGTCACAGGCATGACCGCTACAAGCTTTGCGGGATCATACTGGCCATAGAGGCGGTAGCTGGTCATGGCAGACTCGCACAGGCCTATATATTCGTGCGTGCACAGCGTCCTCGTCACATCCCGCCGCCAGGGGTAGATCACATAGCAGTGCTCCCACGCAGGAGCATCAGCAGGTAGTGGCTTTTTACTGAAGTTATGCAGCGTCAGGTGCTCATTGATCTCTCTGAAGCCCTTATTATTCCTGGCTATAGCTATAAAGAGATGCTCATCACCATTGCGAAAGTCAACCCCTATCACTGGCCGCAGGCTGGTCTCCTTGCAGCGCCTCATGAAGTCGAGGCATCCCGATGTATTATTGATATCTGTGAGTGCTATCGTTTCTGCCCCCATCTCTATAGCATGGGGGATCAGCTCTTTGATAGACATCACCCCATACCCGAAGCTAAAATAGCTATGACAGTTGAGAAACATGATATGGGGGTTATGCAGTACGGTGGCCGCCGGGTACGGGTGGTTCGCCATTCCATGGGTCCCAGACATCCAGATTGCGCTGGTCCATGGTACAGGCACGCTTGATGATACGGCTATCGTGGTACTTTTTGCGTAGCCTGTCCATCTGCTGGTAGAGTTGTATCAGCTCTACTGAGTCTTCCAGCATATTCATCTGGTGGCCGCCGCCCACCAGGTGGCTGCAGCTCACACCTATCAGCCGTATCAGCTGCCTGCGGGTATACAGCTTGGCGAATATTTCTTTCACTATCCTCAGCAGCGTATGATCACAATTAGTATAATGAATACGCGACTGGCGGCTGTAGACCTGCATATCGGCATAGCGCACTTTCACCGTCACGCAGGCAGTCAGTTTATTGCCGGCGCGGAGCTGGTAGGCGAGGCCCTCCGTCATAGCTGTGAGCGTATTGTGCAGGCGCACCAGGTCCATCGTATCCTGGCCAAAGGTGCGCTCCAGCGATAGCGACTCGCGCTCATAGTATGGCTTGAGTGGTGTATTGTCTATCCCCTGCGCACGCAGCCAGATGGTCTCGCCGTTTTTGCCGAGCACATTCTCCATGGCCTGCACCGGCATCTGCTGTAGTGTATGTATGGTGCGTATGCCTAGCTCCTGCAGCACCTGATAGGTCTCATTGCCTACCAGTGGCAGCTTGCGCACAGACAGTGGCGCGAGAAATCCTTTCTCAGTGCCTTTCAGTATCGTTAATTCACCACTCGGCTTAGACTCACTGGTAGCGATCTTAGAGACGCTCTTGTTTCCAGATATGCCCATAGAGATAGGCAGATGGGTCTCATGGATGATGCGCTGGCGGAGCTCCTTCGTATATTTCTGTATCCCAAATATCTGGTCCATCCCCGTCATGTCCAGATAAAATTCATCGACAGATGCCTTTTCCATCAGCGGTACGCTCTCCTTGATGATCTGGGTCACCTCGCCCGATGCTTTGCTGTATTTGCCCGCATCGCCACGCACTATGATAGCCTCGGGGCAGAGGCGGCGCGCTTCTTTCATCGCCATGCCATTTTGCACACCAAAGGCTCTCGCCTCATAGCTGCAGGAGCCTACCACACCGCGCTCAGAGGTGCCGCCTATCAGCAGCGGTTTGCCCTCCAGCGCAGAGTTGATCCTGCGCTCTACCGATACGAAGAAGGTATCGAGGTCAAAGTGGACAATGGTCTTATCTGGCTGGTCAAATAGCATTACTAATTAATATAGTAATGCTAATTTACTTAGTTTATTTCAAAAGAAGTGGGTTTGGGTAAAATAAAAAAGGACAGGCTATAGACCTGTCCTTCCTGGTATCGTGTAGTTATTACTTACGCATTGATCATCACCGGCATCACCAGCATGAGGAGGTCCTCGCTGTCAGCCTTGTCTACCGGGCGGAGTACGCCGGCGCGGGTAGGGGTAGAGAGTTCGATCTCGATCTCGTTAGAGTCCAGTACGCCGAGCATCTCTATGAGGAAGCGTGCGTTGAACGCGATGTCCATATCGTTGCCCTCATAGTTGCAGATCAGGCGCTCGTTAGCTTCATTGGAGAAGTCGAGATCCTGTGCAGAGATCTTCAGCTCGCTGCCTGCTATAGAGAGGATCACCTGATAGGTGGTCTTATTGGAGTAGATAGAGATACGGCGCAGGGCGTTTTGGAACTCCAGGCGGCTCACGGTGAGCTTGTTTGGATTGTTTTGAGGGATCACCGCGTTGTAGTCCGGGTATGTCGCGTCTATGAGGCGGCATATCAGGCGGGTATTCTCAAAGGAGAAGAATGCGTTAGACTTATTGTAAGACACATTCACCGCTGTCTCAGATGACGGCAGGCCACTCTTCAGCAGGCTCAGTGCCTTCTTAGGCAGGATAAACTGAGACGACTTGCTGGTCTTGATATCAGAGCGTACGAGGCGTACCAGTTTGTGCGCATCTGTAGATACGAAAGTAGTGCCTTCATTGTCTACCTTCATCATCACACCGGTCATGGCCGGGCGGAGGTCATCATTGCTCACCGCAAAGAGCGTACGGGAGATAGAGTTTGACAGCAGATTGGCCGGGATATTGATCTCGGTCACAGCCTCCGGCTGCGGTATCTTAGGGAAGTCATCCGGGTTTTCACCACTCAGTTTGTACTTGCCGGTCTCAGAGGTGATCTCCACGCCAAAGGTCTTGGTATCTACCTTGAATGTGAGTGGCTGCTCAGGGAGGGTCTTGAGAGTATCTATCAGGATACGTGCCGGGATAGCTATACGGCCCGACTCCTTAGACTCTACACGTATCTCAGTGCTCATAGAGGTCTCCAGGTCGGTAGCAAAGCCGGTCAGCTTGCCATCCTTGATCTCAAAAAGGAAGTCCTCCAGTATCGGCAGCACAGAGTTAGTGTTGATCACACCACTGATCATCTGGAGGCTTTTGAGCAGAGACGTCGTAGAAACTATAAATTTCATCTGAGTTAACTTTTATGGGTTAAGTGACAAATATAGATAAAGCGGACAAATATCATTATCCGGTAGTCAGAATGTTGGGAATTAGTGAAAAACGAGCGAAACAGGCCATTTTCGGTGCTACTAGTGACCAGCTACTGTAGGCTGCTTCACACCCGGCCGTACATAGAAATCCTGATAGCTACGTAGCGCCTTGCCCCACACATAGTACTGTATCAGGCCAAAGTCTTTACGTCCATCCATAGCGATATAGTAATGCTCCACATCATACAGCAGCTTACGACCATTATCATCAAACTGCTGACGGCTGTGCTCATTGAGAGGCATATAGAATATCTCGACGTTGGTCTCTGTATCATCTACGCGCTTCATTTGGATAGTGCAGAAGGGCTGCATGCCGAGTATTGTATCTTTGATCGGGTTTGTATTTTCAAAGGCCTCCAGAGAG
The DNA here is from genome assembly GCA_018267355.1 of Bacteroidota bacterium. Lineage (GTDB taxonomy): Bacteria > Bacteroidota > Bacteroidia > Chitinophagales > LD1 > UBA1941. The sequence continues at coordinate 1,033 of JAFDYP010000112.1, read as the reverse complement.
AGGCCATCGAAAAACTCCAGGTACTGGTGTATAAAGCGCTGCCTGGGCTGTGCATCTGCCAGGCCGTCACTATTGGTGATCACAAACGTATCGCGTGCACCCACACGCGTCAGAGAAAATGACTTCTGCTTTTCAAAGTTATAAGTGACTGATAGTTTTTTGATGGTTGCGGCATTATCGCGATACACCCATTTAGTACGCCAGTATTCTTCATTGACATAATAGCGGCTGGTGAGGTACGCATTTATACCCGCGATATGTACTACGTATGGCCTGCTGGCAGGCTGGCCGTCTATCTCCATGATCACGTAGGTACCGGTACCGTCTGCGGTAGGGCCTCCCACATAGTATACTTTGGTGGGTTTATTGCCACCAGTATAGATCTCACAGCGAAAACGCTTTCTGGCCATGTCGTTCAGCACCACTGGCTGCGCTTTTTCCGGTACGGGGTACTGAGTCTCCATTTTCTGTATAGCGGTGAAAAGTAATGCCAGAGACTCTTCATTGATACCGTATTTCCCGTTTACCAGCCAGCGATTACCTTCTTTGGTTAGGGTGACCTTTTGTGATCTCACGTCTGTCAGTACGATCTTTGAGATAGCATCTACATCGCGTACTGCAAATTCGCTTTCCTTCTCAGCCAGTGTAGATGGCGAATAGCGATAAAGGAAGAAGGCCACTCCTCCGGCCAGCAGCGCCAGTATGGCTATATATGGTAGTAGTTTTTTCATCAGGTGGTGTATTTCTTGCGGCGATAGTAGTTGAATCCCACACCCAGTATGATCACCACAGCTATGGGCAGCAGGATATTGATCAGCTGCCACCGGGTTTTTTCATCCCTCACCCTGGCTACATTGAGCATCCTGATCTTTACTTCTTTATTGCGTGTCTCCAGCAGGCCGGAGTTGTCCGTCAGGTACTGGATACAGTTCAGGATAAAATCTTTATTGGCAAAGGTCTGCTGGGTGACAGAATAGTATCCCAGCGGGTAGGCAAATTTGTCTTGCGGCGCCATTTCATTCCGGATGATATC
>JAFDYP010000111.1 GCA_018267355.1 Bacteroidota bacterium | reverse complement strand
GATGTATCTCCGGCAGTGCTGGTAGTGAAAACAGGTACCAGTACAGTGGCGGTATCCATACAGCTGGCAAAATGCCATACAAAGCTGTAAGTACCTCCTACCGAAAAGCCTGCGATAGAGGTAGTAGGGCTAGTAGGGTCAATGATCGTAGTAGTAGCAGGATTGCCTGGCAATGCAGTCCATGTACCTGTACCCACTGCAGCCATAGTAGCTGTACCGCCTACGCAGGTAGCCTGGTCAGGACCGGCGTCAGGACGGGAAGATACGATCACGGCAGCAGTGTCCGTACAGAGGGCCGAGCTCCATGCGAAGTAATAAGTACCCACGGGGCCAAAGCCCGATATGGTAGTAGTAGGTGAGGTCGGATTGTGAATCACAGTGCCGGCAGAAGGATTGCCCGGTACAGCCACCCATGTGCCCGTGCCGGTAGCAGCCATGGTCACAGAGTCTACTGCAGATGGGCAGCTCAGATACTGATCAGGGCCTGCTGACTGGGTGACAGAGATGGTCATGGTATCTGACACTACTACCGTACGCGCAGGGTCACACTGCAGGTACGTCACATCTACTACATACTGAGTAGTACCATTGGTAGGCGGGCAGAGTGTAGCGGTATCTGTGGTAGACAGTACAGTAGTGCTGCCCAGCTGGTGCCACGCTGTAGTGGTCACTGTAGCAGTATTGGCAGCAGGTGTGAACCTGTGTGCAGAGTTGGTGCAGGTCCATGATGTATTGTTGCGGCCAGGTACGGCATATCCCACTGTACCCGTGCTGTTTTGTATACCGTCTATGGCATTGCCATTATTCCAGCCTGAGCAAACGACCTTCTGTGCAATATAAGTTTCAATAATATTGGTGCCCTCATAGAGTACTATCTGACTGGTAGACGTGATACTGTTGCACTGAAACTGCGGTATAGCTAGAAACGAGACAACAAAGACACGGCGCGGAGCCTGGCCCAGCGTGATATAATTGATAGCGCCACCAGCAGGAGGATAAATATCCTGATATGGCCCCATTATACTATTGAATGGCAGATTCGTATTCGGTATCGGATTGGCGGTAGTACCTGCACCATTCAGCGGCCATGGGCAGTACCCCCCGGCATAGCTCATATTGAAGCTCACAATACCATTGGAGCCGATCACCATCTGATTGTAGTTATTGCCAAAGAAGCAGAAGGTGAATGGCATCGTGATGGCGCTGGACCATACGTCATCAGAGTTGACCGGCACACTGGTAGATCCGGTAGTAGGCAGGGTGATAAATGGAATAGAATCTACCGTGTAGGCACTCGTATAGCCCGTCCGTACATGCGTAGAGCTGGCATTGTAGCAGCTCACTCCACCACATGGGATATTGATATTGTGTGATCCCGTAATAGTCACATTGGGCTGGCCCGGATAGGTTTGTGCCTGTATACCCAAAACACTCACGATCAGCAGGAGTGCTATAGACAATTTCTTCATCATCTTGATTTTGTTATAAATAAGGTCGAGAGATACTGGCAGTCAGGGTTATTCGCTTTTCACCTCTCTAATACTCAATTATTTGTCTTTTAAATTTGTAATGATACAATATTTAGTCTTATCTGAAAAGCTGGAAGTTGCCTTCTACTGAGCTTTGCTTTGTCTTTGATGGGTCTGCAGGATCCGGTGTCTCTACCGTCACGAAATAAGTGTAAGTGTCTGACGGTTGAGCATTGCCCTGAAAGCCGCCATCCCAGCCCGGCGCCACCGGATTATCATATACCAGCTGGCCCCACCTGCTGTATATCCTGAAGGCGACCACTTTGGTAGAGGAGCCCGGTCCGTTCAGCACAGGGTAGAAGTGATCATTTTTGCCATCACCGTTTGGTGTGAAGGCAGTCGGCATACGGTAGAGTCCTTGCTCAATGACCACAAATGTGATGAACTTGGTGTTTGTACAGCCATTATCATCCGTCACAGTCACATAAAACGTGTCCACACCGGAGTGCTGCACGGTGACGGCGGTATTGGCTTCTGTAGGTGATATGACATTAGCTGCCGGGGTCCAGTTATAGCTATTCAGCACGACACCCGCGTTTGGCGTCACAAAGAGCCTGTTGGTATCCGTAGGGAACACTGTATCCCGCTGTGCACTCAGGGTGATCTGAGGACAGGTGAGCGTAGCAGTGATAGAGGTAGAGGCTGTACAGTTATTCACATCTGTCACTACCACGGTATAGGTACCTGAGCTATCTATGGCATAAGTAGCACTCTGAGAGCCGTCTGCAGTCCACGTATAGGTATCTGCAGATGAGGCAGGAGTAGCGCTGGCTGTGACAGGTATAGGGCTGCAGCCGCAGGCATTGATAGGACCAGTAGAGTCCAGCTGTACCACAGGAGATGGCGCGCTGACCAGTACAAATTGCGAGTCAGTAGGACAGCCTGCGCTGGCTATCACATCATATGTACCGGGGCCGGTAGCGATATACGTATTGCCGGAGGCTACCTGTGTGCCGCTCTGCGTCCATACCACCGGATATCCCGGCGGACTGGTCGTGACAGATATAGTATCTACATCATTGGAGCAGATTGGATTTTTGTATGGAGCGAAAATGATAGCCGGCGGATCAGATACCAATACAAAAGCAGTATCAGAATAAAGATGGCAGCCATTCACATCGAGCGCGGTATAAGAGTAGCTGCCTGAGGTGGTCACAGGTACAGCACTGGAGCTGCCACCTGCCGGGGTCCACTGATAGCTGCTGTACCCCTGCTGGGTCTCGAGTACTACGTTGCCACCGGTACAGAATGAATCCGGCCCGCTGGAGGTGACTGTCAGGCGCGGATGCACAAATGAATCCACGAGCGCAGTATCAGAATAATAATAGCAGGTAGATCCTGCTGCGAGCACACGCACGAGATAGTAGCCGCGCGGATGCACCGTCTGCGTAGCACCTGTGCCCAGCGTGTCACGATCCGATGTAGATGCAGTGTCGAGTACAAACCACTGATAGTTGCTAAATGAGCCCGATACTGATAGCTGCACGGAGTCCGTGTAGCATATCACAGCAGATGAGCTCACATGCACCCTCGGCGTAGGTACCACATTCACGGTAACTGAGTCAATGCCACGGCAGCCATTGACATCTATAGCTGTCACAAAGAATTTCGTAGTATCATATACCTGGGCCAGAGGACTGGCAGAAGCAGGATTATCCACCATATTGGCAGGAGTCCACTGATAGCTGCTGATGCTTTGACCCGTTATGAAATTAAGGCGCGACGTATCTCCCGGGCATATGGTGAGCGGAGAGGCCGAGGTGCTGTGTGAGAAGGACGATATATCTATACGTACGCTGTCTCTCACGTGACAGCTGGTAGGATGGGTAAACTGATTGATGGTCAGGTCCTCATCTACGTAGTAGGTTTGAGAAGCATTGGGCCATGAGAGCGGGTTGTGTATCGTATCGCTACTGAGAAATACGTTTGGAGTCCACTGTGTATGACCGAGTGCTACGGTCGAGCCGTTCACCGGTGTGAAGCGCCAGCCCTCAGAAGATGAAATGGTATAAGTTGAATTATTGCGGCCCGGAGCTGCTATACCTATACCGGTACTGTCCTTGAGGCCGGTAGTATGATTGCCGGAGTAGGTACTGGACAGCAGCATGATGTCTATCACACCGCTCGTCTCATGCAGGTGTATCTCACCGCTGGTCTGGCCTGTGCCGCTCAGGCTAGGCAGGTTATTATACTTTATCACCATCACACGGTTAGGTGCCGTGCCGCTAAGGAAGTAGCTGACATTGCCATTATTCACCTCATAGTCCCCTACCATGAGCGCTATCTCATGCATAGGATATTGGAAGGCGGATGTCGGCGGGAATGTCTGTGCTATATACTGCAGGCTACCCGTAGCATTGGGATATGGATTGACAAAGCTCATCCAGCCGTTACTATTGATGTAGAAACGATTATAGCTCTGGCAGTAGAATGGGAAGCTGAAAGGAATATTAAATGGACCTGCCGTACCATCATCTGTATTATTAAATCCAAACGCATCTATGAAAGAAGATGCCGGCACTGCAGTACCGAGACCTGCAATAGCAGCATAAGGTATCGATTGTACTACGTAGTTCTGCAGGCACACAGCAGGTGGCGCGTTGGTCAGCAGCACATCCAGCTGCACGGTATCGATGCCGCAGAGAGTAGTGTCCGGTATCGCATGGATACCGATATTTCTATTCACAGTCACGGTGATGCTGGTATCGTTTACACAGCTATTATTATGTACGGTCAGCTGATAGGTACCGTCCGTATTGACTACTACTGCAGTCTCAGCGCAGGTATCACAGACCAGCGTAGCAGGCGCCCACTGGTACGTCAGAACATCAGGCACAGACATACCTATACGTATGTTAGGACGGGTATTGAGTATCGTAGGGAAACTATTCAGATCACAACCCTGCAGGCCGCTGCCATAATCTTCATCATAAATAGTAGATCCGCGATAGCTGGTAGTACTTGTAGCCACATAGTCGCTATTATTAAAGGCTGTACTGGCCCGTGTGTAGCAGATCTGGATCACGATATTGGAGAAGCCGTCCCAGTTGAAGAAGTGCTGGGTAAACGGATGCGGGCTCCAGCCTGTATTTGGCGAGAAAGAGGTAGGGAATGTCACCTCCTGCAGGCCGGACACAAAACTGGTAAGTGAATCCTCTGAGGTACAGCCCATACTCACGCGCAAGCTATCGTACGGCACTGTACTGGACAGCTGAGACACAAAGAAAGATATATCGGTGATGGTACCCGATGTCAGGCCTGCCGCATTCATTTCCGATGCGCGGATCAGGTACTGCACACGGGCTGCCGGGTAGAATCCATTATATGGTGTACCGTTAGTCGTACATGTATTGTCATTGCCCACAGTGCGTAGATCCAGGTACGAGTTGGGCCAGAGGGTATCCACCAGGCCGCACTCTACTACGTTTTCTGCAAATCCCTGTCCGGTCAGTGTCACGGTATCACCCGGACATACATTATTATTGGATGGAGTGATCGTGATACGCGGCGCAGAGCCTTCTATACTCACAGGGACACTGTCACTTATCACACAGCCTCCTACAGCAGTGACCTGCACACGATACCAGCCACTATTGCGCAGTGGTGTGATGGCAGTAGTCGCAGCGGTCGGGCTTTGCACCAGATTTGCCGGTGTCCACTGGTAGGTATACGGGCCTACACTGGATGGCGTGGCCGTAGCTGTCACAGTAGTACTCGTGTATTTGCATATAGACGAGTCTGCAGCTGTGACGGATAGATTAAATTTCGGCACATTTCGCACCATCACAGTATCATAGTTTTTGCACCCGCCTATCAGGTCGCCATGCACCACATATCCTACGGTTGAGTTTGGCACAGGCGGTGCCACCGTGATGATAGAGCTATCACCATTATATCCTACCACACCGATAGGTACTCCGCCGGTAGCGCTGTCTGTCCACTGGTAGTGAGTGGCTCCATGCGCCTGTATGGTCACGGGTTGCCCGCCATTGCAGTATACCAGGTTAGGCCCGGCATATAGCCCTTTCAGCACTGATATCGTAAAGGCATATACCTGTTTGCCCGGTTTAGGGCAGTTGGTATCAGACACGGTGAGATAGAGGTAGTGGAAGCCGCTGTCCGCATTCACAGGGGTCCAGGTCACAATAAGCGTAGACGTATCATGTATGCCACCGGTATGGGTCAATGTATATGTGGATCCCGGCAGTACCTGGCTGAAAGCCGCCGAGTCACGCACAAATGAGTTGATAGCATCACTTGTAGCGCGGAGGGTAAACTGAAGCTGCGATCCCGGGCAGACGCCCACATTGGTGCTATCATATATCACACCTCCGGTCACATGTGCAGTATCAAACTTATTGAGCAGATAAGGCGGAGGGGTGGTAGCTGTAGCACAATTTACCACTACTACTTGTATATCACGCATGGTAGAGCTGACCAGTACTCCATTATTATAGGCATCTACGCGCACCGCCAGTACAAAGTTGCCTGTCTGGCTAGGAGTAAAGTTGATATTGCCTGTATGCGTGTCAAAAGTAAAAGCAGAAGCATAATGCGTAGGCGCACCAAAAGGATTGCTAGGGGTGCAGCCTGTCTGGAATGGAATAGGCGCTCCACCCGCTGTGCGGGGATTGATCAGGGTGTATACCAGCGAGTCACCACTCAGGTCTATAGCACCCTGGGAGAAGTTTGCATTCTGGTTTACACAAAACACATTGACCGGATAAGCTGCAAACTCCGGGTTACTCTGACAAGTACCTGTGACAGGAGTAGTCACTGAGGCTACTATGTCAAGATCATAGCCACTGGCACCTACCAGATTGGTCACCGCTGCGTTGCGGCTGCCCTGATCTATCTCTGCAGTCACGGTACAGCCCGCAGGTATGGTAAAGGGATCAGATATATAATTGACAAACATCGTACCATCAGGCGTACCGGCAGGGATAATACCTGACCCGCTGGCATAGTAGCTACAGGTGGTCCGCACGCCGGGGCAATATAGCGGTAGTGTATCAGG
>JAFDYP010000110.1 GCA_018267355.1 Bacteroidota bacterium | reverse complement strand
TTGACTCATGGTCCAAGCATGTGACATTGAAAGAGATCGTACCTAATGCCGTGTACTCAGGCGGCTTTGGCCTCTGGGGGCCTAAGGTAATGGGCTATGGCGTACCTGATACCCCTGCTACGGTCACTTTCTATAAGCGTGATAAGACCAAGGCCGTGACTGCATACTCACAGTCTTTTACGATCAAGAAAGGTGAAGAGGTCGGATCGCCAAAGGCAGAGGTCATTATCTTCAACGGTAGCGATACCATCTATCACCCGCAACTGATCCTGACATACAAGGCCAAGAACAATGAACTGCGCCTGCTGCGTGGCGAGTCCGGTATCTCCAAGTCAAAGTTCTTTGACTCTTATCACAATCATGAGTTTGAAGTGGACGCTATTTTCTGGAACCTCGACTCCGCACGTATGCAGCTACGGACGCTGAATGGAATAGGCCAGGTGGGCTCCGTGTTTGAGTCAAATAACTTCTTTAATAAAGAACGCATCAGACAGATACAAGGTGGTGCTCCTTATGAGCCGCTGTCTATCATCAAACGCATGTATGAGAAGACTGGCAATAGAGACCTGAATGCTACAGACCTGGCTAAGGCTATAGATCCGCACCTCACTGAAGATCAGGCTAAGTCCCTATATTATACGCTCGTAGAGGGCGGATTCATACGCTACGACGAGAATACGGGCACTGTGACCATGCGCGACAAGGTGATCAACTACGTGATGTCAAACTCCAAAAAGCTGGACTATGATATCATTCGCCTGAAATCAGTGCCTAAGACAGGCACTGATTATATAGATCTAAAGAACAATACGGTGGAACTGAAGGGTGTAGATGCCGTGCCGATCAGCGATACAGCCAAGGTGGTCATCTTCCCATACAACAGGTCTATCAATATCCAGAAAAACAGGGATATGACCTTTGACGGTCTGGTGTATGGCGGTCGCCTGGATTTCTTTGGCAGGAATTACAAGTTTGACTACCAGCCATTCACCTTTGACCTGAACGGCCTGGACTCTATGCGAATCAATATACCTGATAGCGCGGGTCGGCTGGATGCCAATGGAGAGCCTATGCTGCGCACACTGCTCACAGACATAGTCGGGGTCAAAGGCCTGCTGGAGGTAGATGCACCTATCAATAAGTCAGGGCGTACGCGCCTGTCACAGTTTCCAAAGCTGACGAGCAAGGACAAATCATACGCCTACTATGATGACATAGCCGGCGGTGCCTACAAGCGCAAAGACTTTTACTTTGAGCTGCAGCCCTTCCGCCTGGATAGTCTGAATACCTTTACTCCATCGGTGATCAACTGGGATGGCCGGCTGGTGTCGGGCGGTATATTTCCCGATATCAAAAACAAGTTGCACATCATGCCCGACCTTTCACTGGGCTTTGATATCATTTCTCCGGATGGTGGATATGCGCTCTACAAAGATGGCAGCAAGTATGAAGGCGACCTGACGCTGAATCATAGTGGCCTGTCCGGCAAGGGTAAAATAGAGCACCTTACCGCTACATTTACTTCTCATAATATCATGTTCTATCCCGACTCGCTACATGCCACGAGTGATTCATTCCATATCAAGAAAGTTTTTGACGGCGTCAAAACACCAGAGGTGGCCAGTACGGGCAATGACATTTTCTGGAAAACGAAAACAGATAGTATGATTATACATAGTGTGAAGGATAAAGCCTTTGCGATGTATGAAAATCAAACTTCTTTCAATGGTACATTATTGCTCACTGCCAAGGGGCTCCGTGGCAATGGGTTTCTGGATTGGGCAGAGGCTAACCTGACGTCAAAGGACTTCCACTTCCAGACGGAGAACCTATCGGCAGATACGGCCTCGATGAATATCAAGTCTATCTCAGGAGACAAGGTGACATTCAAGACGCCTAACGTCAATGCGAAGATCGACTTTAAGAACCGTATAGGTGATTTCAAATCTAATATACCGGACAATCCGACTGAGTTTGCCTACAATCAGTTTAAGACCAAGATCGCCGAGTTTAAGTGGTACATAGACCAGAAGATACTCGACTTCCGCGTGCCGCCGGGCAGCCAGGGTGAGTACTTCACCTCTACGCGCGAGAGCCAGATGGGGCTACAGTTTCTGGCCAAGAGAGCGACTTACAACCTCGAGACATCTATCCTGCGCGCAGAGCAGGTGCCATATATCCTGATAGCCGATGCCAAGGTAATACCAGACAGTGGTATAGTGGTGGTACAGGGAGAGGCTAAGATAGACCAGCTTCATAATGCGACTATCATAGCAGATACACTGACCAGCAAGCATAAGATAGAGAAGTGTACGGTAGATATCATCAGCAAGGCTGAGCTGCGCGGCACCGGGGAATATAAGTTCTCTACTAAGGATCATAAAGATGAAAAGATCACCTTTAATAATATCTTCTGCAGCAAAGAGTCTCTCGGCGAGTCTAAATATAAATTTGATGCCTACAGTCTGGTGGCCAAGGGGCAGATCATGGATACTACTGACGGATTCTTTATTTATCCAAAGGTGACTTTC
>JAFDYP010000010.1 GCA_018267355.1 Bacteroidota bacterium | reverse complement strand
GCCGCCGGCTGTAGGCTCTCCGTTGGCGTCATTGTGATGGCAGGAGGAGCAGGATACATTGTTGTACAGCGGACCCAGGCCGCTATTCACGGGAGCGGGAGCCGTCACAAAGGTCGCTTCAAATTTGCTATCGCCCAGATCGTGCAGGACAGCCTCCGCAACACTCAGCCCGGGATATGCATTGCTAAAGGCATGAGACGTAGCATCAAACACAGTATTGACGCCGCCGCTTAGCCGCTCGTCATATCCTGCATCAGAAAAAGCCTCAGGCTTGCGGCACATGGTCAGAAATAGCAGCACCACAAACGATACCATGATCGCTGCCGTCCTGCCTCTGTATATGTCAGATAGTTTCACTCTTGCCGTCCGATTTTCTTTAGTCGTGTATATTTTGAATCACCCAATTGTCCAGGTCATTTTCCAGTAGGGACTGTAGGGTTGCCAGCTTGGCCTGGATGGCCAAGATCTGTGTGCGCTGGGTGTAGATGGCTACTTCATAGTTACTGTTGATCGTATTGAATGAACCCACAGCATCGTAGATCGCATTGCTGATCTGATTGTCCAGAGACTTATTGCTGGCAGCGACGAGCTCATGCAGGCTATGGCCAGTTATACCATTATAGGTACAGAAGTAGACATTTTTGATGCCCTTTATGTTATTAGTGAAATCTGTAGTAGAGTTGTGAGAGAAGCTGGACTCGTCTAGTGTGGAGTCGGCCTGGCCATTCTGGCCTAATGGTGTTTCCATTTTGCCCGTGCCTACTTCGCCGCATATGTCTGCCATAGCAGCCACCACAGCATGAAAGGCCGCCTTGCGCGTAGGAAATGCTGTACTTCCATTTCCCGCTTTCTTCACTTCTGCCGTGTAGTTATTGGGCTGGGTGGTATCCCAGCTATTGCGCAGTGTAGTGGTCGTATTAACTATGCTCTGTGTAAGCGAAGTCATGTAGGCCATCTCACGTGCAGACAGGCTATCAGCGCGCCGCTGGCCTCCTACGCCAAACAATGTATACTCAACTGCGTGAAACCCTTTCAGTGCATCTGGCAGCGCATTGATATCTGTCAGGGTCAGGTTATTGCTACTGGCCAGCAGTGAGTCTAGCTGGGTGCGGTCCAGCGGCCATGTATCCATAGTAGGATCATAGCTCTGGTCTTCTACCGGGCCGAAGAGATAGGCCTCGCAGTTTTCCCATGGTGCGCGGGTCAGGCGCCAGGCATTCTGGGCAGCGGCGAGACCAGCATCTGTGGGTGATGCACTGAGAGTAGCTACCGACTGCTGGAGCAGTAGTGCGTTGGCCTGCAATTCTCTATAGTTTGGATTCACCAGCACATCGGCAAAGTCACGCAGCACATTCTCCTCGGTAGCTGTACCGTCTTGGGTACTGACGGGAGGTATGTCACTGGTCAGGTTAGTATTGGTTTCTGGCTTTCTGCAGCCTGCCATGAGCAGAGCTACAAAGAGGATGGCTAGTGGGAGTTTTTTCATGTTTTATCTCTGTTGTATATGGTTGCTATCTATTGTCATCGTAGTGTCACGAGTTTTCCTATTTATACTTTTCGCAGACTATCACGTTACCCATCAGCGTACATTTGATCAGATGCGCCGCCGGATCACAGATCTTTTCCACTTTGACCCGGATGATCCATTTACATGGGTCATCATCTCTGTCCTGCTCATAGCGCTCCTGATCCTGACTGCAGATGTAGCTGTGTGGTTCTTATTTTGACAGGGATACTTCTCTTTTACGCTTCCGGTTTGCCTCCATCATCTCGAGGTATTCTATAGCCTTATTCAGTTCTCGTATCTGGCGCTGGTAGTGCATCACAGCATCATGGCTCACTATCATGCCGGGCACTCCTTTGATATTGGCCTCCAGTACTGCACGGGTTTTACGCAGCACCTCTATAGGATATGTCGTCTGGCTCTTTACCATGGTTTTATTCTTTTGCTATTAAGCCCATCCATACTGCCGCGCCCAGGGCCAGCCAAGCCAGCCCTTTCAGCAGAAAGAAAAGAAAGACAGCTATACCTGACCGCTTCAGCCAGCGCATCCGTTTACTCCTCCTCGCATTATCTCCGGCGGTATCTTCCATCATCTCGCCAGTACAGAGTATGTTTTGAAAGATGACCTCATAGGTGCTTCCTTGCCTTCCTGTCTGGCTTTAGCTATATCTTCAAATCCTCTCTTGTGGCCCTCGCGGAAAGCTTCTGACCCGGTCCAGGCCTTGAAGGATGCCTCGGAGTCCCAATAGCTCACGATGAGAAAGGAGCTAGAATCAGATGGCTTCAGCACCTCCATGCTGCGAAAGCCTGGCATTGTGTCTATGTGATGCGCGCGCGTGGAGAAGAGCTCTTCAAAGCGGGGCTTGTAGCTCTCATCACAGTCTATATAGTTGATGGCTACAAAGGAGTGCTGTATCGGATCGGTTGTCATGTTGTACGCATTTTATGTTTAGTCAAAATGAATGATCACGTCAGTTGCGTTTACAGTAGTAGGATATTTCTTGAGGTTATACTCTGCCGGTCCTTGTGTCACTACACCCTCGCGGTCAAACATGCTGCCATGGAGCGAGCAGGTGAATCCATTGCCGGTAGAGGTGAGCGGATTGTCAAAGTGGGTACACTTCAGTAGTAGTGCAGAATAAGTGTTGTCCTTTTCTTTGCGTATAGCCAGGTCATATTCCAGACCACGTATGGAAGTGATCATTACATCTGAAGTGGCAAACATGCTGAGCGGTATGGACGCTTTGTGGTCTTTTACTTCCGCCTTGTAGATAGGTGTGTGCGAGCATGCCGCCAGCTCTGTGAGCATCCAGCCTGCAGTGATGCCTATACAGGCCTGGCATGTCTTTTTGAGAAATTCTTTTCTTTCCATGATTAGAAGCTATATCCTACGCCGAGGTTTAGAAATACGTTACTCTGCTGGTATGGTAGCGCCACCGGGCTGGGGTTGAATACCAGCGCGGGATTTTGCGGACCTGTATGCAGAAATCTCAGGTCTGCTTTGATGATTACATTTCGTATAGGCAGGTAGCTCAGGCCGGTCACGATGTGCTGCTGGTCCAGTGTGCCATCTATGATACCGTTTTCCGGTATCGCAGCATTCATATTGAGCCGCTCGTAGCGTACAAAGGCGATGAGCTGGTGGCCGTTTGCCTTTCTGATCTCGGTCAGCAGGTCGTAGCCCACCTCAGCATAGGCGCCATATTCTGTCAATGGCATGTTATTGGCGTAAGCCCTATTGATAGAAGCGGCTGCCGGCATATGTACGATCACGCCGAGTATCTTGGCTGTAAATCCCCGCAGCCGGTACTGCACATCTGCCTCACCCATCATGATAGGTGAGCCAAACATACCTGAGGTGAGCTGGAGGCTGTCTGCCTGGCGCGGAGCAGCTCCTACTGAGCCGCCGTAGTAGCCGCTGAGTTGCGCTCTCAGTCCTCCTTTATTGATCAGGAGTGCTGCTGTGACGGCTACATTGTTGAAAGACGCATGACGTCCCTCAAACATTGCCTCGCGCAGGCCCGTACCATGCTCAAAGCCGGCGGCGTTCAGTCCATTGACCAGGCCGAGTGACCACGAGAGCGGAAAGCGCTTCATAGCACCATAGTAGCCTATGCCTATCTCCCGCCAGGTAGACGGGATGATAAAGGTCTCTACCTGATTGCGCTCATTGCCATTAAAACTGGTAGGCAGGTGATTTTCATTCAGCGTGCCGATGCGCGGCAAGAAGAGGCCCAGCACAAAATAATGGTGGGCGTTGACATCAAACTTCAGGTAGGCCTGCTCGAGTGCCAGCTCACCGCCTCTGATACCTTTGCCGTCTACTACAGCATCCTCCACCTCGGTCTCGCTAAAGAATGAGATGTTCTTGCTGAACCGGTGCCCTATAAAGAGTACGAAGCGCTCCAGATCCCCTTCGGAATACTTTCTGTTAAAATC
>JAFDYP010000109.1 GCA_018267355.1 Bacteroidota bacterium | reverse complement strand
ATCATATTGTATACGGCTATTGTATTGGTATTATCTCAATACTCACTACGCACTACTCAATACCTGTGCGCAAAGGCATTGTCTTAATACTCAATACTGACTACTAAATACTAAGATAGATGAAGACACTGGCACAGCTGGCAGAAGAAAAGATACTCGTACTCGATGGCGCTATGGGCACCATGATACAGCGCTATAAACTGACGGAGGAAGACTTCCGCGGAGAGATACTGAAAGATCACAAGCATGACCTGAAGGGCAATAATGACCTCCTCTCTATCACAAAGCCGGAGGTGATCAAGGAGATACACCGGCAGTATTTCGCCGCAGGCGCAGACATCGTAGAGACCAATACATTCTCCTCTACCACTATCGCGCAGGCTGACTACCACCTGGAGCACTTGGCCTATCAGCTCAACTATGAGTCTGCCAGGATCGCTAAAGAGGTAGCCGAAGAGTTTAATAAAGCCAATCCTGACAAGCCGCGCTTCGTAGCAGGTGCCTTTGGTCCGACCAATAGGACCGCCTCTATCTCTCCCGATGTCAATAATCCCGGCTACCGCGCCATCACCTTTGACCAGCTGGTAGAGGCCTATAGCGAGCAGGCACGCGGCCTGATAGATGGCGGCGCTGACTGGCTGCTGGTAGAGACCGTGTTTGACACGCTGAACTGCAAGGCTGCGCTCTTTGCCATACAGCAGGTGCAGAAGGAGAAGGGTACTAACCTCCCTGTCTCCGTATCCGGTACGATCACCGACCAGAGCGGCCGTACACTGAGCGGACAAACTACTGAAGCCTTTTGGGTGTCGGTGAAGCATGCCAATCTCTTCTCCGTAGGTCTGAACTGTGCACTAGGAGCAAAAGATATGCGTCCGTATGTAGAGACGCTCTCCAATGTCTCGCACACCTGGATGAGCTGCTATCCTAATGCGGGCCTGCCCAACGCCTTTGGTGGCTATGATGAGACACCGCAGATGATGGGCAGCGATGTGGAGGAATTCATCAAGTCAGGTTTCATCAATATCATAGGCGGCTGCTGTGGCACTACGCCGGACCATACGAAGGTCTTTGCAGAGATCGCTGCAAAATACCCGCCGAGGAAGAAGCCGAGGCGTATCCAGTTCATGCAGCTCTCTGGCCTCGAGCCGCTGACGGTCACGCCGGAGTCCAACTTCATGAACGTAGGCGAGCGCACCAATGTGACAGGCTCTGCCAAGTTTCTCAAACTGATCAAGGATAATAAATACGATGAGGCGCTGAGCATCGCTACTGACCAGGTAGAGGGCGGCGCACAGGTGATAGATATCAATATGGACGAGGGCATGCTGGATGGCGTAGATGCCATGCAGCGCTTTATCAACCTCACCGCCTCTGAGCCGGATATAGCCCGCGTGCCGGTGATGGTAGACTCGTCTAAGTTTGAAATAATAGAAGCGGGCCTCAAGTGCCTGCAGGGCAAAGGCATCGTCAACTCTATCTCGCTGAAAGGCGGCGAAGCAGAGTTTATCCGCCAGGCGGAGCTGGTAAAGCAATACGGTGCTGCTGTGATCGTGATGGCTTTCGACGAAGTCGGACAGGCAGACAGCTACGAGCGGCGCATAGAGATCTGCGAAAGATCATACCGCATCCTCGTAGATCGTGTAGGCTTTCCCGCAGAGGATATCATCTTTGACCCAAACATATTTCCCGTGGCTACGGGCATGGAGGAGCATAGGCAAAATGCCCTCGACTTCTTCCGCGCTACAAAGTGGATACGCGAGAACCTGCCTCATGCACACGTGAGTGGTGGCGTGAGCAATGTGTCCTTCTCCTTCCGTGGCAATAACCCTGTGCGGGAGGCCATGCACTCGGCCTTCCTTTATCATGCTATCCGCCACGGCATGGACATGGGCATCGTGAATCCGTCTATGCTCGAGGTGTATGACGATATACCTAAGGACCTGCTGGAGCGTGTGGAAGACGTGCTGCTGGACCGCCGCGAAGACGCTACCGAACGACTGTTAGCCTTTGCCGAGACGGTGAAGAAAAAAGACAAGGCTGAAGTAGCAGATGAGGAGTGGCGCAAGGGCACCGTGGAAGAGCGCCTGTCTCACGCACTGGTGAAGGGCATCGTAGAGCATATCGAAGCAGACACCGAAGAAGCACGCCAGAAATACGGCCGCCCGCTGCATGTGATAGAGGGCCCGCTGATGGCCGGTATGAATATCGTGGGCGACCTCTTTGGCAGTGGCAAGATGTTTCTGCCGCAAGTCGTGAAGTCTGCGCGGGTGATGAAGAAGTCGGTGGCGTACCTGGAGCCTTTCCTCGCAGAGGAGAAGAAAAAGAACGCTGATAAAAGCGGCGCAGGACGCATCCTGCTCGCTACGGTCAAGGGTGACGTACACGACATAGGCAAGAACATAGTAGGCGTGGTGCTGGCCTGCAATAACTACGAGATAGTAGACATAGGCGTGATGGTGCCGGCAGATAAAATACTGGAGAAAGCGCGTGAGGTGAATGCGGACATCATAGGCCTCAGCGGCCTGATCACGCCGAGCCTGGATGAGATGGTGCACGTGGCCAAAGAGATGGAGCGCCTCGGTATGAAGACCCCGCTGATGGTGGGCGGCGCTACGACGTCTAAGCTGCACACGGCGGTGAAGGTAGCCCCGGCCTACAGTGGCCCTGTGGTGCATGTGCTGGATGCGTCTAAGGCTGTGACCGTAGCCAGCAATCTGCTGAGCAAAGATACCGGCGCTACTACCGCACAGGAGCTGCGCGAGGAGTATGACAGGATGCGTGAGCAGTTTCTCTCGCGGCAGTCTGAGGTGGAGTATGTATCTCTGGCAGAGGCGCGGCGAAACAAGTATGCCATAGACTGGACCAAGGCGGAGATAAAGAAGCCAAACTTCACCGGTGTGAAGGTATTTGAAGACTATCCGATAGCGGAGCTGGCGGCGTATATAGACTGGTCGCCGTTCTTCAGCTCGTGGGGTATCTCCGGTACCTATCCGCGTGTGCTGGAGAGTGACAAGTATGGCGCCGAGGCCAAAAAACTCTACACCGATGCACAGGAGATGCTGCAAAAAGTGATAGCCGAAAAGTGGATCACCGCCACAGGAGTAATAGGCATCTTCCCGGCCAATACGAGGGACGAAAGTATCATCGTGCACGCTGCGGATAAGGATAGGGCCCAGGCTGCTGATGACAGCGCCGGTGGCGAGGTGGCCTTTCACCAGATGCGCCAGCAGACAAAGAAAGAAGGCACGCAAAAGAATATTTCCCTGGCAGACTTCATCGCGCCGGAGGACTCAGGCCGCGAGGACTATATCGGCGCCTTTGCGGTGACGGCGGGTGGCAATATAGAGGCCAAGGTGAAGGAGTTTGAGGCCAATCATGACGACTACTCAGCCATCATGCTCAAGGCGCTGGCTGACCGTCTGGCAGAGGCCTTTGCTGAGCGGCTGCATGAGCGTGTGCGCCGGGAATACTGGGGCTACGCGCAGGACGAAAAGCTCACCAACGATGCGCTGATAAGCGAGCAGTACCAGGGCATACGCCCCGCACCGGGCTACCCTGCCTGCCCAGACCACACCGAGAAGCCGACCATCTGGCAGCTGCTGGATGTAGAGAAGAACACAGGCATCACCCTCACCTCGTCCTATGCCATGCTACCCACCGCCTCCGTGAGCGGCTGGTATTTTGCCAATGCAGAAGCAAAATACTTCGGCGTAGGCAAGATAGCCAAGGACCAGGTAGAAAACCTCGCACGCCTCAAGGGCCTCTCTGTAGCCGAAATGGAAAGGTGGCTGGGGCCTAATCTGGGGTATTGATGTTTTCTGTGACTGTCATGTCATAGTGAAACGAAGACATCTTGTACTCGGGGACTCTCTAATACAAGATTCCTACGCTCTGCTACGGAATGACAATAGGACAAGCATCACTCTCCCTGACTAGATAGTCGCCTATATCCTCACCATCGCGGCCATAGCGCTCCATCATGTCGTTCATGCGCAGGTGCACGATATCGCTCAGCTCACGCGCATGCTCAGTCCATAGCGCAGTATTGCCCTGATCGGGATACAGCGAGACGCACATCAGGGGCAGGTATAGTTATTCAGATTCTTGTCAGTATTTTCTTTCAGCCAAAGGCTTGCACATGTCAGAGTGCAGGGTGCGAAGCGTTTCAGATATTTGTGTAGCTTAGAGTATATGGATGATCTGTTTCGCGCGCTGCTCGTGCTGCATATAGTGGGTGGAGGAGCGGGCCTCATAGCCGGCACGGTGAATGCGCTGCGCCCCAAGGGTGACCAGTTGCACCGCTTTGCGGGCAGGGTCTTCCTCTACGGTATGCTGGTAGCGGCAGGCTGCTCGCTGCTGCTGTCTGTACTGCACCCCAACTACTTCCTGTTTATCATCGGCGTCTTCACGCTGTACATGACCGGCACAGGTACGCGGTATCTATCGCTCAGGGGGCTGGCCTCCGGCCAAAAACCCGCAGTGATAGACTGGGTGCTCACGGGCGGCATGACGGTCTTCAGCGCCGTCTTTATCGGTATAGGCATCTACCATATCATGCGTGGCAATTCTTTTGGGATCGTGTTTGTAGCATTTGGATATGTGAGCTCGCGCATGGTGCGTGCCGACCTGCGTGCCTACAGCGGCCGGTCGCCCATAACCAATATCTGGCTCACCACACACCTACAGCGCATGATGGGTGCGTATATAGCTGCCATCACCGCCTTTGTAGTGGTCAACCTGCCTCATGACCTCCTGCCCGGTAGCTGGGCCTTTGTGGCCTGGCTGCTGCCCTCGGCCATACTCGTGCCGCTGATCCTATACTGGACCCGCCGCTATGAGGTGAAAAGGAAAACTGATGAAGCATAAAGCGCTACAGGGCGCTGTCATATCACTGCCGTGCAGACCTGCCAGAGGTCTATGCTATGGATTGCCGCCTGCGGCAAACTCCCCGCAGGGATCAGTAGAAGTATGGTTCGATGATGGTGGCCATGGTGGTTCTATTTTTAGGTACTATAAACATAGAACGCTATGGAAGGAAAAACAATACACCTTTTTGGGTATTTTGAGGTGAATAGTCGGAAAAATAGGGCGATTAGCCGATGGTTCACTTTTCACTTTCTACACGGGCTGCGCTATCTTGGGCTTATGAAAACTATTTATGTGCTTCTACT
>JAFDYP010000108.1 GCA_018267355.1 Bacteroidota bacterium | reverse complement strand
CCTCTCCTGACTCCACCGCTATCGTCATTGCAGTGGATATCACTGGTGGTAAACCTGCCCTGCCTACAGCGCAAGAGCTGATACGAGTGTACGATTTAGAGCAAAATCCAACACGGGGAGGCAGTTTTAGGATGCTCGAATTGAGCGATATCATGTATGAAAGGGTGCAGGAATATACTTTGCCAAGCACGACTCAGCTGATGTCGAATCCGACTGAACGATCCGAAGAGATCAAGACATTTGGCGATCATATCTCGATGGCTATGTCGCTAGAAGCGAACAGTGCGCGTGGACGGGATAAAAGCGAGATATGGCCGCCTTTGGCAAAGGAACTTAATATGCTGAGTGCGAAAAAAACAGCCAGTGTGAAGCTTATGTATGCTTTTAGCGATCTAGAGCAAAACACTTCATTTAGCGTCTATGACTCTGCGGACGCGCGAAAGTTGATAGATAGCCCTGATGTGGTAAAGGCGCTATTTAAAAGTAAGGCACCACTTAATGACATGACAGGAGTTGAGCTTCATCTCATCTATGCAGCAAAAAATTATCGAGATTCTGAGCGCTACGCCCGCATGGCACAGCTCATAAAAGAGATGGTGGAGGAACAGCACGGCAAAGTGATCATATCTGGCTCATTAACCGAATAAAGCGCCAGATATGTCGTGGATGGAAATATTTGAAGAGATCGCAAAAAAGATATTACGATATGCCTTAATAGTGATTTTGTTTTTTGTCTGGTGCATCACAGTGAGCATGGAGATTCTTTTACGCGAGCTCAATAAGTCGCTTCGCGAATTTTTGTTCGGAAAGAAGAAAAAATGAAAGCCGTTACATTTTTGCAACGAGGCTTAACATCACTCTGGGCACTGTGCCAGATGCTGGCCGCTACCTTCGCCCAAAATGTCGTGTCTGCGGCAGAGAGCTTCGAAGACAAGGATGACCGGATGTACAAAGCCAAGTTTGGCGAGGAGTCTGATCTCCTGTCTTCTGCTCATGGGGGATGGTGTCTGACTGGACGAGATGACGGATGCCTTGATTTAGCAACATCATTTGAGAATTTAATGGTCATTGGGGGCATCGGCTCGGGTAAAACCGCATCTATCGTTATACCATCAGCCTTGATGATTAAAAATGCATCGATGATTATCAACTGCCCATCTGGGCAGACGAGATCGAGAGTGGCTGCCGCGCTGGCTCAAGAAGGAGTGGAAATACAGGTATTGAAATTCGATGATCCGCATACCTCATCAAACTTTAACCCATTAGCTTTTATAAAAAATCGAAGCGACGCGCACAAATTAGCTCATGCACTGTCCAGCAATTTAAAGCCTGGTTCAGGAGATAATTTTTGGCAGTTGCAGACGACAATACTTCTTTTCATTCTCATAAGTATTGTCATTACTCAGCCGCCAGAGTTTCAGACGATGGCTAATGTAAAGTTTTTGCTCAATCGCTTCGCAAGTGATGTCACTAGCCTTGACAAATTATTTGTAAAATTTGCCTCCGCTGAATTAATCGAAGACTACAAAGCAATAATAGCCCTGGACGACAAAGTGCTAAAAAGCATTCTTGCCAGTGCACAAGCAGCACTTGAAGTTTTCTTTGATGAAGCCGTCTGTAAGGTGACGGCTGCTAATACTATTGACTTTGCACGGATGAGGAAAAAAAGAACCTGTTTATTTATTGAAAACCCAACCGCCAATTCGCGAGTATATCAGCCCCTTATCTCAGTTTTTTTTGATATTGCTCTTCGAGAATTGATGTCGAAAATACCCGATAAGAATGAGTTGTCCATTTACCTTACCCTTGACGAGGCCAGCACGATTCGAATTGAAGCGCTCGGAGATATATTAAACAATAACCGCAAGTATCGCTGCCCCATAAGTACATTATGGCAATCCTCTGACAGCATAGATAATTCTTTTGGAATATCGGAAGCTGAGAGCATAAGAAATGCATCGAGAACCAAAATTTACCTAGGGCCTCAGGGCATAAAGGTTAGTCGAGAACTAGAGGAAACTTTAGGCAGATGCGAGGAGGTTAACTCGCAAGGCAAGACAGTAATTAAACCTCTCATGCTTAAAGAGGAAATAGTAGGAATGAACTTTGAGGATGCCATTATCGTTTCAGCTCATTCGCGGCCGCTAAAAGTGCAAGTAACACCTTACTTCAAAAACCCATACTTACAGAGCAAAACAAATATGCCACCTTATCAATTTCATAATCCCACTGTTCCAAGCACTATCCCATTAATATCCTTGACATGAAAAGGCTCAAGCAAAATAGCGGGTTGTGGCAATATTTGAAAGAGCAAGGCCTCCTAGATACTTCAGGTGAGGAGCGGAAGGATGCAACCAAAGCCTATAGGAAACTATATCTTCAGAATTACAAGAAAGAGCATAAGGAGATAACTCTTCAATATGGCATTGCTTTCAAACGAGACGAAGCCGAACTAATAAATAAGGCAGCTAGCAAGCATAGGATGAAGCCAAGTACCTATATAAGAAATGCCACTCTGGCCTATACCAACCAATCCTTTTTATTAATCACTCCTGAGGCAATTTATGAAATTCTACAGCTCTTGCGGAGGTATCAAACCGTAATCGAAGACAGAGAGCGAAAGGTCGAAAAATCTTGGTTCGGAGCTGATCGCAAGTACAAGGAGCTTGCGGAAGCAGTGAAGGAAATGCGGCACCAAATGGAGGAGGCAATGCTCAAACCGACCTTATTGTTAGAGGCAATTAAAATGGCTATCGCGAACAATCCCAATTTTAAGGCAGAGCTGAATGCTATCCTTCACCAATCATGATTTTAAAAAGCCTATCCAGAACCACGCCTAGTTACGGGCAGCTGATAGACTACGTATTTTCAGATCGTTCGGCTATTAAGGACGAGAAGGGAAACCCGTTTATGATT
>JAFDYP010000107.1 GCA_018267355.1 Bacteroidota bacterium | reverse complement strand
TAGTAAATGGAAACAGGAAACATGGAAACCCGACATTGGTCGTTCACCGTTCATGTTTGCTGGTAAAAATGAACGATGAACGGTAGCTTCCTCGCAGGATTCTATGGTTTTGTGAATAAATATGTTCAGATATATAAGGTAAAATACAGAAAAAATTGCTATATTTGCATTATATCGAAAACGAACTGCTATACCCTTATATATGGGTGTATATGAGTGGGTATTTTACTGAAAAGAGTAACTAGCTTTTGATATTTGCACGAAGTGCTACGCAAAGTCTGTATCAAGCCTGACGGCTTATTGATATGGACTTTTTTTATTTGATAAAGCCTTGACTCGGCTTGTACCCGTTTCCAGTTGTCCCAGCCTCACGGCGTGGGAAACAGGAAACCGGTACGTCGCTCTCGTCAGGCTGGTGTGTCAGAGAGAAAATGCTTGTGATTAAACGCTTGCAAACAAGAGGGCGTCATTCCGAGAAAATTCCCGTGAAAAAATAAGTATGATATTTTCGAAGGAATCCCAAACCTCAACTGGACTGTTGATCCGCTTACCGTCATTTGTGTATACGGGGATTCCTTCAGTTTTATCGCGTCTATTTTTTATAGTTGGAAAAACTTCGGAATGACGCGCTTTTTGTTGGCGCTATAGTTCTATAAAGGCTTACTTGCCGCCTATAAAGATCTTCTCCTGCCCGTAGTCTATCACGATGTTATGCTTCTTCAGCAGGTCGGAGCCGAGAATGCCGTCTATCTTTTTGATCTTCATCTTGCGGTAGGTGCCATTCACGTGGCTGAGGTCCACGCCGGCTACGAAGTATTGAGAGATATTGAGGTCGCCTATGGTGAGTTTTTTGAGC
Source organism: Bacteroidota bacterium (assembly GCA_018267355.1). GTDB lineage: Bacteria > Bacteroidota > Bacteroidia > Chitinophagales > LD1 > UBA1941. Next base: position 4,438 of record JAFDYP010000107.1, on the reverse strand, counting down.
GTGCCGGTGTAGCTCTCCATCACCGTGCTGTGCAGGCCGGTAGTTTCCTGTTTGATGACTTTCATTTTGCGCGCCAGTTTGGTCTCGTAGAAGGTCTTGTCTATCACAGACTTTGATGCGCCGGTATCTATGAGGAAGCGGCATTTTTTGCCCTCTACCGTCACTGTGATAAAGGGATGATAGCCACCGCCCATCATTTCTGATACAGTGAATTTGATGCCTTTCGGCTTGATTGTTTTTGCCATTTGATATGGATAAAATAAAAAAGACCGTATACGTAAATATACGGTCTTTCTATTGATTTAGTTTGGATTATACTGTCAGTGTGTTGAGAACTTCATTCATAGAACGCACTGCGTCAGCGCTCTTGTTGAATGCTTCCTGCTCTTCTGCATTCAGCTTGTAGTCTACGATCTTCTCCCAGCCGTTCTTGCCTATCACTACAGGCACGCCGAGGCAGATGTCCTTCTGGCCGTACTCGCCGTCGAGGGCTACGCAGCATGGGTATACCTTCTTCTCATCGCGCACGATGCTCTCTACCAGCGCCGCACCAGCCGCACCCGGCGCATACCATGCAGAGGTGCCTATCAGCTTGGTGAGGGTCGCGCCGCCTACCATCGTGTCAGCAGCTATCTTTTGCAGTTCCTCTGCCGAGAGGAGGTTGCTCACCGCGTGAGAGTTGAGGAATGCGAGGCGTGTCAGAGGTATCATGGTCGTATCACCATGGCCGCCTATCACTACTGCGTGCAGATCGCTCGGAGAGCACTTCAGCGCAGAGCTGAGATAGTACTTGAAGCGGCTGCTATCCAGTATGCCACCCATGCCGATGATGCGGTTCTTAGGGATGCCGCTGCTCTTCAGCGCGAGGTAGGTCATGGTATCCATCGGATTGCTGATCACTACGATGATCACATCAGGAGAGTGCTTCAGGAGGTTTTCTGTCACCGTCTTTACGATGCCGGCGTTGGTGCTGATCAGCTCCTCGCGCGTCATACCCGGCTTGCGCGGGATGCCTGAGGTGATCACTGCTACGTGGCTGCCTTGTGTCTTGGTATAGTCATTGGTAGAGCCTATGACCTTGGTGTCAAAGCCCAGCAGCGTGGCTGTCTGGCTCATGTCCATGGCTTTGCCCTCGGCCACACCTTCCTTGATGTCTACGAGTACCAGCTCCTGACAGAGTTCTTTCCTGACGATATTGTCAGCTACGGTAGCGCCTACTGCACCTGCACCTACTACGGTTATTTTCATGATATTTTATTGATAAAATGGTAAAATAAAAGACGGCGCAAACGTAAGGTAATTTGGGGAAACGGAAAAAGATTTTTATCACCCTTCTACGGGCTATTAACATAGATTTTACCTGCGAAAAATCCGCTATTTTAGGCCTCGTCATGTCACACGCTTTCCGCACCATCATCCCACTGCCACGGGCACCTTTCAGCATCAGTCACAGGGACCGCCTTGTCACCATAGGCTCGTGCTTTTCGGAGCATATAGGCAGGTACTTTGCGCAGTATAGGTTTGATACGGACATCAATCCCTTCGGCCAGCAGTACAATCCCGGCTCCATAGCTACGGCCTTAGACCGCCTGCTGTCGGCAAAGCCCTACAGCACAGATGAACTGATACTGCAAGACGAACGCTATCACTCTTTCGATCATCATGGCAGCTTCTCCCTGTCGGGAAAAGAAGAAACAGTGTCGGCTATCAATGAAAGGCTGCAACAGTCATCAGAGAAACTAAAGCAAGCAAGTGTTCTATTTCTCACTTTTGGTACGGCTCATGTTTTCAAGCTGAAAGGCACGGATAGAGTCGTATCAAATTGCCACAAGATACCGGCAAAGGAGTTTGATTTTGAGATGCTCTCTACAGAGGAAATAGTGCAGCGGCTATCGCAAAGTCTGGACGCCCTCTGGCAAGTCAATCCTGCCGTGAAGGTAGTCCTCACGGTCAGCCCTGTGCGCTACTTTGCCTTCGGTCATTTTGAAAACTCAGTAAGCAAAGGCCGACTGCATGATGCCATCTATCAGCTCACGCAGAAATATCCGCAATGCTTCTACTTCCCCGCCTACGAGATCGTGATGGATGAGCTGCGCGATTACAGGTTCTTTGCAGACGATATGCTGCATCCCAATAAGCTGGCCATAGACTACGTCTGGGAGCAGCTGGTAAAGACTTTCATCCCTCCGAAAGATCAGGAGGTGCTGCAAGAAATAGATGAGATCACGGCTGCTGTCAATCACCGCGTACGCAATCCCGACAGCGAGGCGCATCAGAAGTTTAAAGAGAAATATCTGGCGAAGATGAAGGCGTTGGAGGAGAAGTACGGGTTTGATTTCTCGCAAGAGAAGGGGAAGCTTAGCTAGTGCATTGTCTTATGTCTAGCGTCTAATGTCTCAAGTCTTTTTATAGAGCATCTTATCATACCGCATCACCACAGAGATGTCTTTGCCCTGCAGATAGGAGAGTAACTCCTGCTCAGGACCTCTATGCGTCAGCAGCACAAAGTCACCACCCCAGGCGCCGAGAGACTTCACCTCACCCCAGTAGTCGGGGAATAACTGTGACTTGATGGTAGGTATCTGCAGTGCCTCAGATACGATAGCCTCATGCTCGCGGATGATCTGCTCCATCTTGTCCAGCGTCTGGCTTTGGAGCATGCTGTCGGTCAGTTTACTCAGCCATATCACAGCTTCTTTATTGGCCTTGATGCGATCACGGTAGGAGGTGATACTGGTGGAGGAGACGACTTTTTTGCCTGTATAGGCAAAGTACAATTGCTCTGCATACGGCGGCAGGAAATGCACCTGATCCCACGTAGCCTTACCATCTTTCAGCGTGTATACTATCGGCTCATCGCTGCCCGCTACCGCTACGTCATATCCCGAACCGCCCATCGTAGCTTGTAGCAGTGCCACACCAACTACACCTGCCCATGCAGACAGGCAATAGACCAAAGTAGAGCTTGTTCCTAGTCCCCATTCATTGGGAAACTCTAAACTGGTCCCTACGGCTATATCGGTATCGCTATTCAGAAAGGACGGATTCATCAGCCGGGCCTGCTGTAGCATCTGTGAGAGTGTGCGGGCTTCTTTGCTATCGGTATTGATACACTGCAGCGTCTGCTTGTCAAAGGTCAGATGCAGCCAGGGTTCTTTCAGATGATTGAGCGCTACCCAGTAGAGGGTATTGCTTTGGCCTGTCAGTTCTTTCACCCGCAGGTGCTGGCCAAATTGCACAGGTATCGTCAGCACTTTAGCTCCCTCCAGCGCAAAATACTCGGAGGTCAGCATGAGTTTGCCGTGGCCGTAAAATTGCTTAGACATGAGATGTGAGACTTGAGATATGAGACGAGGACAAATAACAAGACACCGGACAGTTTTGGATAATTACTATTGCATTTATCTCATGTCTCATGTCTAAGATCTCTTGTCTGTTCTTAATGTTTCGAGATAGTCGCGAACTGATGATACGGAGATCGTCTTATCCTCAAAGTAGACCCTTGCTTTCTCAGCCTCGGCATCTGTGGCCTGGTACTGCGCGAGGATATTGGTGAGGTGCATCTTCATGTGGCCCTTCTGTATGCCGGTAGTGGTCAGGGAGCGTACAGCGGCGAAGTTCTGCGCCAGGCCTACTGCCACGATCACAGACATGAGTTCCTTTGCATTAGGATTGCCCAGCAGCTCCAGAGAGCGCTTGGCCAGCGGGTGTAGCGAGGTAAGGCCACCCACGGTACCGATAGCCAGCGGCATGGTCATGCCAAAGGTGAATATGCCATCCTTTATAGTACAGTCACTAAGGCTGCGGTACTGGCCATCGCGGCTGGCATAGGTGTGTGCGCAAGACTCCACCGCGCGGAAGTCATTGCCCGTGGCGATCACTACGGAGTCTATACCGTTCATGATGCCTTTATTGTGCGTCGTCGCTCTGTATGGATCTATCTGTGCGATGGTCACCGCCCTGCGAAACTTCTCCGCAAATTCCTGTGCGCTCATCTTGCCACCCTCAAAGGTGCCCAGCTCTTCTACCTTGCACGAGACCTCGCAGCGTACCACGCAGTCTGGTGTATAGTTTGAGAGGATACACATTACGATCTCGATATCTTTCTCCGCAGGAGTGAAGATCGGGCTCTCGTCCACCATATCTTTGAGCAGCGCACCAAACTCCTCCAGGCACGAGTTGATAAAATTGGCGCCCATAGAGTCTACCGTCTCAAAGTAGCCGCGTATCTGGTAGTAGTTTGGCTCGATGTGAGAGAAGTCTATCAGCTCGAGGTCCTTGACCCCGCCACCGCGCTCTTCCATCTTGGCTGTGATGGGTTTCACACCCTCTATCAGCCGGCCTTTTATCTCTTTGAAATAAGCGATGAATTTATCCTTGTCACCCTTGTAGATGATATGCACCTGGCCGATCTTGACCGTAGAGAGGACGGTAGATT
>JAFDYP010000106.1 GCA_018267355.1 Bacteroidota bacterium | reverse complement strand
GATAGGCAAGAAGGGTAAAAACCAGGGCAATATGCGCGATGTGCCTCTGGATAAAATAGCCGAATACGCTGCAGAGGATGCTGACATCACCTGGCAGCTGAAAGGTGTGATAGCGCCGATGGTGGAGGCCAGAGAGCTGACATCAGTGCTGAATGACATCGAGCACCCGCTGATACCCGTGCTGGCCGGTATGGAGCGCGAGGGCGTGAAGGTGGATGAGGAATTCCTACGAGAATACTCTAAGGTTCTCCAGGTGGATCTCACCGCGCTGGAGGATCAGATATATACGCTGGCGGGATTGAAGTTTAATATCGACTCGCCAAAGCAGATGGGCGAGGTGCTTTTCAAGCATCTCAATATCCCGCAGGATAAGAAGACAGCCACAGGGCAGGCATCTACCAATGAGGCTGTGCTTTCCAAACTGGCAAACGAATATCCGATAGTAGCACTCATACTGGACTACCGCGAGATAGCCAAGCTGAAATCTACCTATGTAGATGCCCTGCCTGAGCTGATCAACCCCAAGACGGGCCGGATACACACTACTTTCAACCAGACCATAGCAGCTACCGGTCGTCTCAGCTCTATAGCACCAAACCTGCAAAACATACCAGTGCGTACGGAGCGCGGGCGTATGATGCGCAAGGCATTTATAGCGCGCGATGCGGATCATATCCTGCTCTCTGCAGACTACTCTCAGATAGAGTTGAGACTCGTAGCAGAAATGAGTGGGGATAAGGGGATGACCGAGGCCTTCCAGCAAAAGCTGGACATCCACACTGCTACAGCGGCCAAAGTTTACGGTGTGCCTTATGAAGAAGTGACGAAAGAGATGCGCTACAAGGCTAAGAGTGTGAACTTCGGTATCATCTACGGGCAGGGGGCATTTGGCCTGGCGGAAAATCTCGGTATACCGCGCAGCGAGGCGAAGTCTATCATAGATAATTACTTTGTGCAATTCCCAGGTATCAAGGAATACATGAATTACAACATTGAGTTTGCGCGCAAGAATGGTTACGTAAAGACTATGATGGGCCGCAGGCGCTATCTGAAAGATATCAACTCCAGTAACTTCACCGTGCGTGGTTTTGCCGAGCGAAATGCCATCAATGCACCAGTGCAAGGTTCTGCTGCAGATATGATCAAGATAGCGATGATCGGTATATATGGGGAATTCAAAAAGCGCAATTTCAAAAGCCGTATGACACTACAGGTGCATGATGAATTGGTGTTTGATGCGCATAAAGATGAACTGGAGGAGATCAAGCCTATTATCTCTGACAAGATGATCCATGCCATCAAAACCTGTGTACCCATCGAGATCGGCACCGGTGTGGGGACCAACTGGCTGGACGCGCATTGATGTTTGTAGACAAACACAGTTAAAGAATATATTTTCGCTATCAGATGATCAGTGTTGTTTTACCAGTATATAATCCTTCTGCAGGCTGGGCGGATAATGCCATAGCAGAATCAATAAAGCTACGTGATAGTATGCCGGATGCTCATTTTGAGTTTATCATGGTGAACGATGGCTCTACCAGTGACATATACAGGCAGGAGAAAGATAAAATAGCTGCCAGCCATATCCGGCTGATAGAGTACAGTCCCAATTGCGGCAAGGGAGAAGCTCTGCGCAGAGGCGTGGCAGCCTCCTACGGAGAGCTGAGCATATATAGGGATATTAACTTCCCAGATACACAGGAGAGCATCAGGCAGGTGATAGATATCCTTCGGTCAGGCCGCAAGGATGTCGTGATCGGCATAAAGGATAAGGAATACTACGCCCATGTGCCCGCTTTCAGGCGTTTTGTTTCCAAGCTCCTTAGATTTTTCGTCAGGGTGTTTTTCCGGATACCAACTGATGATTTCATGTGTGGGTTGAAAGGCTTTAACCGGAAAGGTAAGCCGATCTTCCTGGAGACGGCCATCGACCGCTACCTGTTTGATCTTGAGTTTATGTTTCTACTGTCACGGCATCCTGAGATCACCAGTACTACAGAGGAGATACATCTCAAGGACAACATACAGTTTCGCAAGATGAATCCTCAGATCATACGCACTGAGCTGCGTGACCTGTTCAGGATTTTGATAGGTAGCTACAGAAAGAAATAAAGCTTTTTACGAGAAGAGATTGTACTTCAGGATGCAGTAAATGGCGCGTACTCCATCTCTCCAGCCGATCTTTTTGCCCTCCTCATAGGTACGGCCATAGTAGGAGATTCCTACCTCATAGATACGTACCTTAGGGTAGCGGGCCATCTTGGCTGTTACCTCCGGCTCAAATCCGAAGCGCTTTTCCTTGAGGTCGAGAGATTTGATAATGTCAGAGCGGAAGAGTTTGTAGCAGGTCTCCATATCTGTCAGGTTGAGGTTTGACAGCATATTGGAGAGGAAGGTCAGGACATACTTATTGCCGATAGTATGCCAGAAGAAAAGGATCCTGTGGGGACGGCCACCCATAAAGCGGGAACCGTACACCACATCGGCAAAACCATCCAGTACAGGCTTCAGGAGAATATTGTACTCTTGAGGGTCATACTCCAGGTCTGCGTCTTGTATGATCAGATAGTCGCCTGTAGCCTCACGTATACCGGTATGAAGGGCGGCCCCCTTGCCGGCGTTTACCTCATGTTTGCGGTACTGTATATTGAGCTCAGGGTTGGCTTTTTGATAGTTCAGGATCGCTTCTTCTGTATTGTCTTTTGAGCAGTCATTGACTATGATGACCTCTTTCTCAATACCGCCTATGAGCTGAACGGCCTTGACCTTATCCAGGATCAGGTGTATGGTTCTGCCCTCATTATAGGCTGGTATGACGATAGACAATTTCATGCAAGTATGGGTTTATGCCGGGGGGCAAAAATAGGTTTTATGTCGGATTAAACCACTATTTTTGGCCGGCGCATGAAATACTCCTCCAAACTCATAGCTGACGCGGTCTCCGAGTTTCAGAAACTGCCCGGCATCGGCGAGAAAACAGCGCTCCGCCTCGTACTGCACCTGCTCAAGCAGGACAAGCAGAAAGTGGCCTATTTCAGCGAGGCAGTGAGCCGTATGCGTAGTGAGATCAGGTTCTGCTCCCGCTGTCAAAACGTGGCGGATCATGAGCTCTGTGATATCTGCGGCAATAATATGCGCGACCAGACGCAGATATGCCTGGTAGAGAGCATACGTGATATCATAGCCATAGAAAATACCAATACCTACCGTGGCACCTATCACGTGATAGGCGGGGTCATCTCTCCCATAGACGGAGTGGGCCCGGACCAGCTCAATATACCCGGCCTGCTGGAGCGTGTACAGGCAGGAGGCGTGAAAGAGGTGATCATGGCGCTCAGCCCCACCATAGAGGGCGATACGACCATCTTTTACATCTCCCGCAAGCTGAAAGACTATGAGGTACAGATCACCTCCATAGCCAGAGGGGTATCATTCGGGGGTGAGCTGGAGTATACGGATGAGCTGACCCTGGGCAGAAGCATAGCCACACGGCTCCCCTATGAGAATACGTCTCTCAAATCCAGCTGATGCAGGCCAGGAGGGAAGAGTTTCATACAATAGATGCACTGCGTTTTTTTGCATTTCTCAGGGTTTATTTTCATCATTTGTATGTACCGGTCGATTTTGGCCTGTTCAGCACGCTGAGAAGGGGGGGAGGCATAGGTGTCGTTTTCTTCTTTGTACTGAGCGGCTTTCTGATCACATGGATCCTCACGAGCACCAAACTGGAGGCTGGCAAGATCGATCTGAAGCGCTTTTACGCAAAGCGTATCCTGCGTATCTGGCCTTTATTTTATGTGTACCTGCTCATCGTATACCTGGCGCCCGCCGCCATACGCGGGTACCTGGGCTACGATGGCTGGGGGTATGCACCAGACTGGCGGGCTTCCTTCGCATTTTTAGAGAACTACCAGATCATTATCCATCACGCATGGCCGGCCTATTCAGGTCTGGTCATCACCTGGTCGCTCTGCATAGAGGAGCATTTTTATATCCTATGGGCGCTCCTGATGGTGATCTGGCCTGTGCGGCGTATACCCCTGCTGATGGCCGGCCTGATAGCTGTAGCGGTCATGGCCCGTGTAGCGGCGCTGCACTACCTGCCGGCATATGATATCAATACGAATGAGGTGATCACATCGCTGGACTATTTTGCCTGTGGCGGGCTGGTAGGCTACTGGGTGGCTGCTCACAGAGACAGGTTTGAGGCATTTATCCTCGGCATCCCTTATCTGCTACGAGTGGCATATTGCGTATTTACGGTCTTTATTGTTTTCGGTGGCGGCAGCCTTTTTGCTTTGTTGCACCTTCCCGATTATTTGCATCCGCTTTTGTTCTCGGCGGTATTTGCCGGGCTGATAGCCGTAGTGATCCCGGCGGGATCAGATATCAGGATCAGTGTCCGCAATCCACTTTCATACCTGGGCAGGATCAGCTACGGGCTCTACCTCTTTCACGGCATGGTCATCATCGCTACGCTCAAGGTACTGAGCGACCATCACCTGCAGATAGACACGGTGCCGATGCTCTGCCTGGATATTCTCATTACATTTGGCATATCTGTTTTGATCGCTGCAGCGTTTTATCATTTCTTTGAGAAGCCTATCTTAGGCCTGAAAAAATACCTCTGACCCTTGCAACTGAGTGTCGTCATAGTAAACTATAATGTCCGGTACTTTCTGGAGCAGTGCCTCCTGTCTGTGCAGCGGGCAGCACACGGTATGGAGACGGAGGTAATAGTGGTAGACAATAACTCCGGCGATGGCTCGGTAGACTATATCAGGTCAAAGTTTCCGACTGTCAATGTCATAGCCAATAAGGATAATCCGGGCTTCTCGAAGGCTAACAACCAGGCGATCGCTATCGCAAAGGGCAAATACATCCTGATATTGAATCCTGATACCGTAGTGGCAGAGGATACATTTCAGATCTGTATGCAGTTTATGGAAAGCCATGCAGATGCAGGTGCGCTGGGGGTGAGGATGGTAGATGGTAAAGGTATCTTCCTGCCGGAATCCAAGCGGGCTCTGCCTACGCCTGAAGTAGCTTTCTACAAGATGTTTGGTTTGGCCTCGATCTTTAAGCACTCACGACGCTTTGGTCGCTATCATCTCAGCTATCTGCCCGAGACTGAGACGCATGCAGTGGATATTCTTTCCGGTGCCTTTATGTTCTTCCGCAAGGAAGTGCTGGACAAGATCGGCTACTTTGATGAGACATTCTTTATGTATGGAGAGGATATCGATCTCAGCTACCGGGTGTTGCTCGGCGGCTACAAAAATTACTATCTCGCCGATACCACTATCATCCACTATAAGGGCGAATCAACCAAGAAAGGCAGCCTGAACTACGTGCGCGTTTTCTATCAGGCTATGATCATTTTTGCGCGGAAGCATTTTGCATCGACTGGAGCGGGGTTGTTTTCTTTTCTGATCAATATGGCGGTCGTATTCCGTGCGCTGGTCACTTTGGCACTAAACATACTGTCATCCTCTTTGCTTCTCCTTATAGATGCTTTCATAAGTTTCGGGGGCATCTTTTATCTCGTACATTTCTGGGCTGGTAATGTGAAAAATACCCAGGGTTATTACCCACCTATCTTTATCTGGAAAGTGGTGCCAGCCTATATCCTGATCTGGATCGTGTCCACCTATTTCAGTGGTGGCTATGAAAAACCGTATCGCATCAGTCCGATATTCAGAGGCATGGCTGCCGGTACGCTGGTAGTGGCTGCGCTATATGGCTTCTTACCTGAGGAGTGGCGCTTTTCGCGGGCTATTATTCTGTTGGGTGCAGTGTGTACCGGCTTTGTGATGCTGGTCACGCGGCTGCTGCACAATGTACTCCGCTATCAGCAGCTATCTTTTGAAAGGGTAGATAATCATCGTGTAGTGATAGCCGGCTCTGAGGAGACCATGCCGCGTGCTCGTCACGTACTTCGCCTGGTTTCTCCATCCAGTGAGCTGGTGTCGGAGGTAGATGTAAAACAGAATGGCAACGGCATAGCAAGCACCCTTAGCCTGTATAAACCGAAGGAAGTGATCTTCTGCTCGGATGATTTATCCTACAAGGCGATCATCTCAGACATTGTAGCACTGGGAGAGCAATATGACTATAAGATACTCAATCCGGGGGCAGACACCCTTATAGGCAGCAACTCGAAGAATCAGGCCGGTGATCTGTATGCAGCTGATATCAATCTGAATCTTTCACGCCCTATCACACGCAGGCAGAAGCGCCTATTTGATATAGTAACATGCCTGCTTATGCTGCCTTTCTTGCCTATACTTCTATTTGTATCAGGTAGTGGGATTTTTGCGCAGTGGCTTGCAGTTCTCATAGGGAGAAAAACATGGATCGGATACTGGATGGAAGGGAATGATTCGCAAAGAGGCTTGCCCGCCCTAAAACCCTCTGTAATAAGCCATGTAGGTGGTAGTTATACACAAAGCCATCAACCCGATGATGTACGCAAATTGAACTATCTTTATGCTAAGCACTATACAGTCACAGAGGACCTGAATGTGCTGGTAAAGAATCTGTCTGCACTAGGCAAATGAAAAAGCTGAAATGGATATGGTTTTGCTTGCTGATCTGCTCAGCCGGTGGTTCTTTCGCTCAGTCCGCGAATAGAGTAAAAGTAGTCAACTTGCTTCTGGAAGAGTCGAGGTCCAGAATACATATGGGGCCTAAGTTACTGTATATAAAAGAGGCAAAAGATATTTCTTTCACCTCAGTATCAGCACATGTAGATGCATTGCCCAAATACTCTTTGCCCAAAGGCAATATAGTCTGCCGGCTGGAGGAATATGTCCAGCTACATAGCCCGATGAAACTCAATATCGGAGTAGGAGGGCAGTAGGTCTATTGATTCAAATACATCCCTGCATAGTTCTTGATCTTGATGATCATTGCGCTCAGGCCGTTGGAGCGCTGGGAGGAGAGGTGCGAGCGGAGGTCTGTCTTATCTATGAATTCCAGCTTGGCATCTACAATGTCCTGAGGTTTCTGACCTGATAGCACCCGCCAGAGCAGTGCCGCGAGGCCCTTGGTGATAGCGGTATTAGAGTCCACCTGTATCTGTACCGTGCCATCTACCATCTGCGCGCGCATCCATACCTTAGACTGACAACCCTTTACGATAAAATCCTCTGTACGGTACTCCTCAGGATAAGCCG
>JAFDYP010000105.1 GCA_018267355.1 Bacteroidota bacterium | reverse complement strand
ATAGGGCTCTCTCGCATAAGTTTAGGGTCCACGCCTTGCCGCGTCTGCTCCTGCTCCATGGTCACATAGTCTACAGAGGCATCTATCGCCGCAGAGGTGAAGCCCGTAGATTTATCATGTGCATTGGGCGCTACAAACGGCAGCAGGTGGTCAAAGTAGCCGTCATTCTCATCATAGGTCAGCACAAAGATGGTCTTCTTCCACACTTCCGGCTTCCTGGTAAGGATATCCAGTACCTCTGACACATACCAGGCACCAAACCACGCCGAGCCTGGATGATCAGAGAAAGCCTCCGGTGCTACGATCCATGAGACAGCGGGGAGTTTCCCCCTCTCTACATCCTCGCGAAACTGATACAGCACGTCACCCCTAGGTATCATGATCTCGCGGTCAGTATCGCCATCTTTATACCGTAGTGGCTCCAGGTCGTGATAGTGCGGATCGGCCACATTGGTAGTGAAAGCCTTCTCATGTATCCTTTTCTGAAAGTCGGATAGCTCATTATATTTCTCTCTGGTATACAGCGGGCGCTCTTTTATCACACGCGTGTATAGCGCTTGTGCCTCGTTTAGCTGGCGCTGCAGCTCCTGGTATGCCTTGTCGGGTATATCCTTCACTCTCATCTTGCGCTCTATCTCTGTGATCTCTGCCGGCAGAATGGCTTCTTTTTTCTCCAGCCAGTCTATGTAGCGCTGCGAGAGCTTCACATGATATTGCTCAAAGAACTCTATGGGATTATCGGTAAAGTTATCCAGCCAGTAGTCCTGCTCCCCCGTCACTAGTCCATCTACACTGATATCATTCTGGTAGATCTTCCATGATACGCCATTCTCCTCCAGCCGCTCCGGGTAGGTCTTCCATCTGCCCATGGTGGGATAGTCGGTCTGCTCATTCCACACCCTTGCCGTAGATTTTTCGCTTTGCTCCTCCCGTATCGTACCGGTCCAGAAGTACAGCCTATTGGGCGTAGTCCCGGTCAGCGACGAGCAGAAGTTATGATCACACACCGTGAAAGCATCTGCCAGCGCGTAGTAGAACGGGATATCCTCACGGGTATAGTAGCCCATGGTGAGCGGCATATCCTTGTACTCTCCTCCAGGCTGCTTGGCCTGCAGCCAGTGGTCATATTTACCTGCATTGCGTGCATCTACCTGATTGCTCCAGGAGTGCGGTAGCGAACCCATCCAGGTAGCCTTGCTGTTGTGTATATCCAGGCGAAAGGGTGCGTACGTTTCACCTTTATCATTGGCCTGTAGCCACACGGGGTTGCTATCGGGCAGGCGTATCGCACGCGGATCATTGAAGCCGCGTACGCCACGTAGCGCACCGTACATATGATCAAAGGACCTATTCTCCTGCATCAGAAAGACCACATGCTCCGCATCCTGCCAGGTAGTGCCCGGCTCCGGATCTATGGCAAAAGCCCGCTGCACTGATGCCGGCAGAAACTGCGATACACCGGCCGTGAGCGAGAGCATGGCCGCCTTCTTGAGAAACTCCCTCCGTGAGTCCATGAGATAGATGAGATGGTATAGCGTAAAGCTAATAAGATATGCCGCTCCTTGCGGCGCTGCACTTTATCTTTTCTTTAAATCTCTCAGACGCGGCTACAGGTAGCCGTCAGCATGGTCTGTATAATGGCATCCCGCTCAGCCAGAGAATCAGACGTAGTAGTCCCCGTCATCGCCACACAGAAATGCTCATCTCCAAAGATCATATAGATAGCCGTACGCGCCCGCGTAGTATCAGACAGGCAGATCACAGACGCCGGATACCCGTTAAAGCGAAAATTCTTGTGATAGGCTACAGGCTGGTCGGCTCCTTTATCTTTGGCCAGGTAGGCTATGTATTGATCTATTTCGCTTTTCTTATCTGTATAAGAACGGTGCCCATACTCTACTACGTCAATGGTCGTATCGGCATTGCTGTATCCATTCATAGTGGGGAGTAGCTCGTATCCGTCAGGCGGCACGAGGCTCACGGCTGTGCCGGCTATGTCTATATGCAGTGGACTCCGGTGCGTAGTGACCTGATCCGGTATATGGAGGTCTACCAGCAGCGGCTCATTATATTCCCAGGCATTGGCCCGACCCATAGTAGCCGTGTGATGACGGGTGCCATGTACGATCAGGAGGACGAATATTGTAAGGAGAAGAAGGGTTCTGCGCTGCATTGGGTAGATTTTCTATGAAAAGTAAGTAGTACCTGGCTCAGATTCAGGTTTCCTTATGTTATTTAACTGATATTTGCATTAGAGCTATGATGCTCAATTCTGTCAATTCTTGAATTCTGCAAATATCTGATCAAAAATTCTTTGACCAGATATTTGGACATTTCAAAAAGAATCCTACTTTTGCAGTCCGTTTTCTAAAAGAATAGAAACGTCACCGTCCTCTTTGAAATGATTTCGCTGCTCTCCACAAGGTGTACCAACGCTTTGCGCACGACTTCATTTTTCTTGGGACACAAAACAAAAGAGATTCAAATGAAAGTCAAGGTACTCAACCAGGAAGGGAAAGAAACAGGCAGGGAAATCGAACTTTCCGATGCAATTTTCGGCGCTGAGCCAAACGACCATGCCATCTGGCTCGCTGTACGTCAGCACCAGGCTGCGCTGCACCAGGGCACGCACAAGGCGAAAGAAAGGT
>JAFDYP010000104.1 GCA_018267355.1 Bacteroidota bacterium | reverse complement strand
CCGAAATTTGAATACTGCACAGATAATGCCGGTATGATAGCGAAGGTGGCCGAGTATAAGTTTGAGCGCAAGGAGTTTTGCGGGCTGGATGTGGAGCCGCTGGCAAGGTACGCTCTCTAGTTTTTTTACTACACAGAGAGCACAGAGTTTTCACAGAGTTTTCAAAAATTATTAAGTGGTTTGATAGGGTATCGTCGTATCCCTCCGCGTTACCTCCGTGTCCTCTGTTTAGTAAACCCTCCGATAAAACGTTATTTTAGCCCGCATGAATGAAGTGGGTATCTCCCTGATCAAAAAATATTTTCCGGATATCACCACGGAGCAGGAAGCGGCTTTTGACAAGCTGGGACCCGTGTATGCCGAGTGGAATGATAAGATCAATGTGATCTCGCGCAAGGATATAGAAAACCTCTATGAACGTCATATCCTGCATTCTCTGGCTATCGCTAAATTTACCAGCTTCAAGGGCGGTACGAAGATCATGGACCTGGGTACAGGCGGAGGATTTCCTGGTGTCCCGTTGGCCATCATGTTCCCTGATTGTCGTTTTCATCTCGTAGACTCGATAGGTAAAAAACTGAAAGTGATAGAAGCCGCAAAGGAAGCAGCGGGATTGAAAAACCTTTTCACTTTCCACTCACGGGCAGAGGATATGCCTTATGACTATGACTTTGTAGTATCACGCGCGGTGGCTCCTATGAGGGAGCTGATGCAGTGGTCTACGAAAAAGTTTCTGCCGAAGCATCAGAATGAGAAGCGCAATGGCATCATCTGCCTCAAGGGTGGTGACCTGACAGAGGAGCTGGCAGGGCTGAAAATGGTGCAGCTCACACCCTTGTCAGCGTGGTATGAGGAGGATTTCTTCAAAGATAAATCTCTGGTGTACGCACCTAAATAATGATACTCGACGCTCAAAATATAACTAAAAGCTACGGACCGCTACGGGTACTCAATGGTGTATCTCTGCAGGTGCAGAAAGGCGAGGTGATCTCTATAGTAGGAGCCTCCGGGGCGGGCAAAAGTACCCTGCTACACATCATAGGCACGCTCGATAAACCCGATGGCGGCACGGTGACTATAGGAGGGGAGACTATCTCGGGTAAGAGGGACAACGCACTAGCTGCTTTTCGTAATAGTAAACTAGGCTTCATCTTTCAGTTTCATCATCTGCTGCCGGAATTTACTGCACTGGAGAACGTATGCATACCAGCCTTTATAGCTGGCACAAAGAGCGCGGCTGCCGAGAAGCGCGCTAAAGAACTACTGGATATGCTGAAGCTAGGTCACCGTATAGGCCACAAGCCTAATGAACTTTCAGGGGGCGAGCAGCAGCGCGTAGCTGTGGCGCGAGCGCTGATGAATAATCCCGCCATAGTGATGGCAGACGAGCCATCGGGCAATCTGGACTCCGATAATGCGCGCGACCTGCATAGACTTTTCTTCGACCTCAGGGACCAGCTCGGGCAGACTTTTATCATCGTGACGCATAATGAGGATTTGGCCCAGATGGCCGATCGCAAGATCGTGATGAAGGATGGCCGTATAGCTGACGGGCTGTAAACTTGCCCATCGGCGCAAAACTCACTACACTTGTCCGAATAATGAATGCTCCCCGCGACATACTATGGCAATACTGGGGCTACAATGCTTTCCGGCCACTGCAGGAGGAGATCGTGCAGTCGGTGCTACAGGGGCATGATACACTAGCCCTACTACCCACCGGCGGGGGGAAATCACTTTGTTTTCAGGTGCCGGCATTGTGTATGGATGGCCTATGTATCGTCGTATCGCCTCTCATAGCACTGATGCGCGACCAGGTACAAAGCCTGCAGGCAAAGGGAATCAAGGCAATAGCGATCCATACCGGCCTGCCGCATGGAGAGATAGACCGCCTGCTCAATGCAGCTATGTTTGGTGACGTTAAATTTCTCTATATCTCGCCTGAGCGGATCGCTACGGATGAGTTTCAGGCGCGTGTGGCTAATATGAACGTGAAGCTCATAGCCGTAGATGAGGCGCACTGCATATCTCAATGGGGGTATGATTTCAGGCCATCTTATCTGCGTATCTCAGAGCTGAGAGCGCTGCTGCCCGGGGTGCCATTGATCGCGCTGACGGCTACGGCTACCGGGCCAGTGGTAGATGATATACAGGAGCGGCTACAGTTTCATAATGGGCAGGTTTTTCAGAAGAGCTTCACCCGGAGCAATCTGAGCTACGTAGTGCGGCAGGCAGATGACAAGTATCTGCAACTGCTGGATATACTCAAGAAAGTACATGGATCGGCCATCGTATACGTGAGAAACCGGCGCAAAACCAAGGAGATAGCTGACTACCTGAGACGGCAAGGGATCAAGGCCGATTTCTACCACGCCGGTCTCGAGAATGATGAAAGGCATAAACGCCAGGCAGAGTGGGTGGCGGGTAAGACCCGCGTGATAGTCAGCACCAACGCCTTTGGCATGGGGATAGACAAACCGGATGTGCGCGTGGTGGTACACATAGAGCCTGCGGACTCGATAGAGGCTTACTTTCAGGAGGCAGGCCGGGCGGGTCGCGATGAGCAGCGCGCCTATGCCATACAGCTCATGACGGCCAATGATGAAGAAGATCTGCTCGAAAGCAAAGCAAAGGATATACCGACCTATCAGGAGGTACGGGCGATGTATGACCAGATAGGAGGGGAGCTGAACATAGCCTATGACTCAGGCGTACACCAGCCACAAGATTTTGACCTGTCCGCCTTTGCTAAGAAGTATCAATATGGACCGGTCAAAGTAATGAGTGCCTTGAAGCTCATGGAGACACAAAACCTGTTGGAGGTGAGTGATGGTTTTCAATCCCAGCCTAAGGTAAAGATAGTGGTGGGTAAGGATGTGCTGTACAAATTTCAGGTAGAACATCGCAAGTATGAGCCGCTGATCAAGATGATACTGCGCACCTGCGCGGGTGTCTTTGAGGACTATGTAGGATTCAACGAGGTGGCGATAGCGGCTAAGGTCCATATGTCATATGAAGCACTGGCCACTGCTATGCTACAGCTCGACAGGCTGGATATACTCTCTTACATCCCCCGCAGGGACAAGCCTCAGCTAGTGTTGCGGCAGCCGCGTATGCGCCCGGACCATCTCAGTATGGACAGAAGCTTCGTAGAAGCACGCATAGCGGGAGCACGGGAGCGCCTGGAGGCGGTCTATCAGTATGTGACTAATAAAAGTGTCTGCCGTAGCCGCTGGCTGGTGGCGTACTTTGGCGAGGCTGATGCGCCGGACTGCGGTATCTGTGATGTGTGTATAGGGCGCAAGAAGGAAACACTGAGCGCCGGAGACTTTGAGACTATCGCTGCCTCTATAATGATTGCAGTGACGGAACCTCTATCCGTCAGTGCTCTGGCCGATAAGCT
>JAFDYP010000103.1 GCA_018267355.1 Bacteroidota bacterium | reverse complement strand
TTGATTCTTCCGTGATTCCAGCGAGCAGTTTCTCTTTCTCAGCGATGATAGATTCGGATTTCTGAAGAAAGGATTTCGGGTCAACTTCGGTCAAAAGAAATCCTTTGAGTTGCTCGTGATAAATTTCGTCAATGTCTGAAACATGAATTCGGCGCTGACAAATTTTGCAGCGATAGTTGAGGTCGCGGTGAAAGACATACATTTTTTGACCGCAAGAGCAGGTCACATACCCTGAAAGGAGATGCACAGCCCGAGGTCCTGGTTTCTTCCTTTTTTCGGTTTGTTCCTCCAGTATCCGATTACATTCATCCCAAAGTTCAGGTGTGACAATAGCCGGACATGACGTGAAGACCCAATCCGATTCTGGCTTGATTACAACTGTGCCTCCTCCGCCTGGATGAGTAGTATAGTTAGCTAAATGCATACCCTTTAAGGTTGGATTTCTAAGTAGTCTGGCAACTCCCGAATCGTTAAACGTTCCTCCGGTCCGCGTCCGATGTCCCATTTGGTTTAACACCCTGGCCACAGCCTCTTTTCGCTTATGCTTCAGAAAGAGTTCGAAAATGAGTTTAACCACAGGTGCTTCACTTTCGACCACTACTAGTTTCTTATTCTCATCCCACTGATACCCTAAGCAGGCATATCCACCTGTATGCTTACCGAGTTTTGCACGTATTGGGACAGAAGCTGCTATTCTGCTGGATATTTCCTCCCGCTCCCATTGGGCCATCGCGGCGATCATAGTATAGAAGAGACGACCGGCAGGGGTTGAGGTATCTATGGATTCAGAAATGGAAATGAGGTCGGCGTTGTGATCGCGGAAGATATCAGCAAATTCGAGTAGCTCTTTGGTATTTCGGGCAAGACGAGCCAACTTGGAGAAAATGAGGCCGGCGATACGTCCCTTTCGAATATCAGATAGCATTCGCTTGGCTTCGGAGTTATCCATAACCGACTTCCCAGATACTGCTTCAAGATGGTAGGTTTCGGTTACTTCCCAGCCTTTTGCTTCCGCGTAAAGTCGGGCCCGCTTTTCATGATGCTCGGGGCTATCGCCCTTGGCCTGGTCCTCCGTACTAACGCGAATCCAAATACCAATAGACTTTGTTGGTTCCATAAGAAAGATTTTGAAGATGATTTAAAGTTACTGAAATTTGAACCTATTCTATCGGGTGAGTTAGTGGTAAAGAAGTAGAGTCGCCAATCTACTTCCTTGTATATCTCACATAGGTGAAACTCTATAAGACACATTGTAAACCATCTCCTATGTGTGTTGTAAATAGCTTTCAGAATGTATCTTTGAGGAACTGATCTACAACATAGCAGTACAAATGGCTCTCAAGATCACTGTTGTAAATAGCTTTCAGAATGTATCTTTGAGGAACTGATCTACAACTATGGTCCAGATGCTGAGAGCGCCTTTGCAGTTGTAAATAGCTTTCAGAATGTATCTTTGAGGAACTGATCTACAACATAGCTACCGTATGCCAGCAGGCCTTGTGGGTTGTAAATAGCTTTCAGAATGTATCTTTGAGGAACTGATCTACAACGTCGATTTTACCGTTACCCCAGAGAGCATTGTTGTAAATAGCTTTCAGAATGTATCTTTGAGGAACTGATCTACAACTCAGTGAGCCAGTCTTTAGTTTGTCCATCTGTTGTAAATAGCTTTCAGAATGTATCTTTGAGGAACTGATCTACAACTCCACGGTGAATGGCGTAACGTCATGGACTGTTGTAAATAGCTTTCAGAATGTATCTTTGAGGAACTGATCTACAACCCGGTGCTGTGGGTGCATCCTTCTTTGCGTGTTGTAAATAGCTTTCAGAATGTATCTTTGAGGAACTGATCTACAACATTTTTCAGGACATACTCATAGAGTTTAGGGTTGTAAATAGCTTTCAGAATGTATCTTTGAGGAACTGATCTACAACTGTACATCCATTCACAGGAGAAATGTAATAGTTGTAAATAGCTTTCAGAATGTATCTTTGAGGAACTGATCTACAACAGTATGCGTAGGGGAACAAAGTCAGGATAGTTGTAAATAGCTTTCAGAATGTATCTTTGAGGAACTGATCTACAACTTCACTGGCTTTGTCACGATCAATGGTACAGTTGTAAATAGCTTTCAGAATGTATCTTTGAGGAACTGATCTACAACAGCCAGAAGTATGAGGCGATACTCGATAAGGTTGTAAATAGCTTTCAGAATGTATCTTTGAGGAACTGATCTACAACTGCCGTACTCAAGGATCAGTATAAGCTCAGTTGTAAATAGCTTTCAGAATGTATCTTTGAGGAACTGATCTACAACCCATCGAGGAGAAGTGCACCGAGATCCGCCGTTGTAAATAGCTTTCAGAATGTATCTTTGAGGAACTGATCTACAACGAGGAACGATAGCAGATGCCGCAGCGTGGTGTTGTAAATAGCTTTCAGAATGTATCTTTGAGGAACTGATCTACAACCGTTGCGCTGGGTGTACTGAGCGTTGTAGGTTGTAAATAGCTTTCAGAATGTATCTTTGAGGAACTGATCTACAACGGACCTGCGCCTGCGCAATACGCCGCAGCAGTTGTAAATAGCTTTCAGAATGTATCTTTGAGGAACTGATCTACAACTTTATCGCTTTTCATTTGTATATAGATTTAGTTGTAAATAGCTTTCAGAATGTATCTTTGAGGAACTGATCTACAACCGGGCTTGCATCAATATGGCTCGTCAGCCGTTGTAAATAGCTTTCAGAATGTATCTTTG
>JAFDYP010000102.1 GCA_018267355.1 Bacteroidota bacterium | reverse complement strand
CGTCCTCGAGGAATGGCATATCCTCTGCACGTACGATCTTGGCTACGATACCCTTGTTACCGTGGCGGCCCGCCATCTTATCACCCACCTTGAGCTTACGCTTCTTGGCTATGTATACCTTAGCGAGCTTCAGTACGCCAGATGGCAGCTCATCACCGATAGAGATGTTAAACTTCTCTCTCTTGTACTTACCTGTTTCTTCATTGATACGCAGGTTATAGTTGTGGAGCATTGCCTTGATCAGGACATTAGACTCTTCTTCCTTGGTCCAGTTGTTACCGTCCACGTTAGCGAAGTCGAGATCCTGGATCACCTTGGCAGAGAACTTGGTTCCCTTGCTGATCCACTCTTCCTTGTAGTTTGAGAAGACACCTGTAGACACCTTGCCGCTGAGCACGCCCATCAGCTTGTCTACCAGCAGGCCCTTGATCTCAGCTACACGCTTTTCGAAGTCCTTGTCGAGCTTCTCGAGAGCCGCCTTCTCCTTGGTCTTGGCAGTCTTATCTTTCTTAGCACGGGCGAAGAGCTTCTTACTGATCACCGTACCTTCGATAGATGGTGGTACCTTCAGTGAAGCATCCTTCACATCACCAGCCTTGTCACCGAAGATCGCGCGGAGGAGTTTTTCTTCCGGAGTAGGATCAGTCTCACCCTTAGGTGTGATCTTGCCTATCAGGATATCACCTTCCTTCACCTTAGCACCTACACGGATGATACCATTCTCATCGAGGTCCTTGGTTGCTTCTTCTGATACGTTAGGGATATCTGGTGTGAGTTCTTCTTCGCCGAGCTTGGTATCACGTACTTCCAGTTCGAATTCCTCGATCTGGATAGAGGTGAATACATCATCACGTACGATACGCTCATTGATCACGATCGCATCCTCAAAGTTGTAACCCTTCCATGGCATGAATGCCACCTTCAGGTTAGCACCTAGTGCGAGCTCGCCATCCTGTGTAGAGAAGCCTTCGCAGAGTACCTGGCCCTTCTGTACACGCTGGCCCTTGCGGACGAGCGGCTTCAGGTTGATACATGTGCTCTGGTTTGTCTTGAGGAACTTAGACAGCTTATATACTACCTTCTCGTCCTTAAAGTTGACGAGCTTTTCATCTTCCGTCTTGTCATAGCGTACGTGGATCTCATTTGCATCTACGTACTCTACAGTACCAGCACCTTCTGCGTTGATCAGGTTGCGGCTGTCAGCAGCTACCTTGCCCTCGAGGCCTGTGCCTACGATAGGAGATTGCGGCTTGAGCAGTGGCACAGCCTGACGCTGCATGTTCGATCCCATGAGTGCACGGTTTGCATCATCATGCTCCAGGAATGGGATGAGGGATGCAGATACACCTACGATCTGGTTTGGCGCTACGTCCATATAGTCTACCTCAGCAGGAGCCAGGATAGGGAAGTCACCCTGATACCTGGACTTCAGCTTGTCAGTGAGGAAGTTACCGGTCTTGAAGTCCATATCCACTTTAGCCTGAGCGATCTTCTTAGAGTCTTCTTCTTCAGCTGAGAGAAATACTGGCTTACCCTTCACTTCTACCTTGCCGTCCTTTACCTTGCGGTATGGCGTCTCGATGAAGCCCATATCGTTCACCTTGGCGTGTACGCAGAGCGTAGAGATCAGACCGATGTTTGGTCCTTCCGGTGTCTCGATAGTACAGAGGCGGCCATAGTGAGAGTAGTGTACGTCACGCACCTCAAAGCCTGCGCGCTCACGAGAGAGACCGCCGGGTCCGAGTGCCGATACACGGCGCTTATTGGTGATCTCTGCCAGAGGGTTGGTCTGATCGAGGAACTGTGACAGCTGTGAAGTACCAAAGAATGAGTTGATCACAGATGACAGGGTACGTGCATTGATGAGGTCTACTGGGGTAAACACTTCATTGTCACGCACGTTCATACGCTCGCGGATGGTACGTGCCATACGAGCCAGACCTACGCCAAACTGAGCATACAGCTGCTCGCCTACAGTACGTACACGACGGTTGCTCAGGTGATCGATGTCATCTATTTCTGCGCGCTGGTTGCTCAGTGCCACGAGGTACTTCACGATCAGGATGATATCCGTCTTGGTGAGGACCTTAGTATCATGTGTATCATCCAGGCCGAGCTTCTTATTGATCTTGTAGCGGCCTACCTCACCGAGGTCATACCTCTTGTCAGAGAAGAAGAGCTTCTCTATGATGCCACGGGCAGTCTCCTCGTCAGGTGGATCTGAGCCACGGAGCTGCTTATAGATATGGTTGAGGGCCTCTATCTCAGAGTTAGAGGTATCCTTCTGGAGTGTATTGAATATGATAGAGTAGTCCTGAGTCTGTACTTCCTTATGTACGAAGATAGACTTGGCGCCGGAGCCGGCTATCAGGTCGAGGTTATCCTCAGTGATAGTGGTATCGCGCTCCAGGAGCACTTCATTACGCTCGATAGAAACTACCTCGCCGGTATCTTCATCCACGAAGTCCTCCATCCAGGTGCGGAGCACCCTGGCAGCCAGCTTGCGGCCTACTGATTTCTGGAGGTCTTTCTTCACGCCGATGTTGATCTCATCAGCCAGATCGAAGAGTTTCAGTATATCCTTATCAGAGTCGTAGCCTACTGCACGGAGCAGCATCGTGACCGGGAATTTCTTCTTACGGTCGATGTAGGCGTACATTACGTTATTGATATCGGTAGCAAACTCCATCCATGCGCCCTTGAACGGGATGACACGGGCAGAGTAGATCTTAGTACCATTCGGGTGGAATGACTGGCCGAAGAATACACCCGGAGAGCGGTGCAGCTGTGATACTACTACACGCTCAGCACCATTGATGATAAAGGTTCCCTTTGGCGTCATGTATGGGATGTTTCCGAGGAATACATCCTGCACGATCGTCTTGAAGTCGATGTGCTCAGGGTCATTACAAGACAGTTTCAGCTTAGCCTTCAGTGGTACGCAGTAGGTAAGGCCACGCTCTACGCACTCATCCATAGAGTAGCGTGGCGGGTCTATAAAGTAATCGAGAAATTCGAGTACGAAGATGTTGCGCGTATCAGAGATAGGGAAGTTCTCCATGAATACCCTGTGGAGACCCTCAGAGGAGCGGTCATCATTGGTAGTTTCGATCTGGAAGAACTCTTTAAACGTAGAAAGCTGGATGTCAAGAAGGTCTGGCGACTCGTCTGCGAGGTTAACTTTACCGAAATTGACTCTTTCCTTTGCTTTTTTGATTTCGGCCATGTCTTTCTTTATGTTTTGTTAGAAATTTCGACTTAAAATTCTGGTATGATCCAGTATTGGTGCGGGGTTCCGCTTCTTTTCACTTTATGCTCCCGTGCCCCCACAGGAGGAGAGATTTACACCTCTCTCAAAAAACAGTTTAAGGCACGCTCACCCTTGAGAGTGAGTCGTGCCTTAAAACGTGTGTCAGGACAGTATTGAATTACTTGAGTTCAACTTCTGCGCCTGCCTCTTCGAGTTTCTTCTTCAGATCTTCTGCAGTAGCCTTGTCAGCCTTTTCTTTAACTGGCTTTGGAGCACCGTCTACGAGATCCTTAGCTTCCTTCAGACCGAGGCCTGTGAGGTCCTTCACGATCTTTACTACGTTCAGTTTCTGAGCGCCAGCAGACTTCAGGATCACGTCAAATTCAGTTTTCTCAGCAGCAGCAGCAGCGCCACCAGCAGCAGGAGCAGCTACGGCTACAGCAGCAGCAGCTGGTTCGATACCGTAATCAGATTTCAGGATAGATGCGAGCTCGTTTACGTCCTTTACAGTCAGGTTTACGAGAGTCTCAGCAAGAGCTTTTAAATCGGCCATTGTAATGAGTTTATTAATTGTGAATTGAATAATGTTTTCTGATCGTTTTGGAAGCCCTTTCGGAAAACGGATTGCAAATGTAGCATTAATCCGACAGTTTACAAACATTTTTTGGAGAATATGAACAATTTTTTAGCCTTGGCAGGAAGTTTGATTGGCGGTTCTTTGCGCCTCAACCTAAAACACCTCTATTAAAATGAAAATCAATTTTTTATAGATAAAAACTATCTATATGGCCAAGTCGATCCCGGGTCCGGGCACCTCAAAGACATAAAGGTATACGAGATAGCCACGCCGACAAATACATATTGATCCTTTTGGGCAGACTCGCCACGCTGATAGCCGGGCTTGCCAGTCTTTTCTCCGTTATTCACCTCGCCGGAGCGGTCTGAAAATACTGCCGCTAAGCCACGTGACCCACCGGGAAGGGAGGCAGAGGAAGGATAGTTGCCGCTCACATCATCCAGATAGTCCGTAAAGGTCTCCCGGAAGGACATAAAGGCGTTGATATTCCAGTTCTTCTTCAGGTGGACTTTGAAGCCGAACTCCAGCGGTATCTCAAAGGAGTATAGCTTGTATTTTTTGACACCGGAGTAACTGGCGTCGTTTTGCCCCTCGGTGCCTAGCGGCTGGAGATAGTACCACTTCCCCTTGTACTTAGCCTCGGGGTTGAAGAAGAACATACCCACCCCCGTAGCAATATAGGGTGTCCAGCCGTTATGCTTAGGGTTATTCTTGTTAAACTTAAAGAAATTGAACTCGAAGGTGCCGCATATATCGGCCACGTATGAGCGGAAGGACAAGTTGCGCTGGCGGCTGCGGGCCAGGCTGGAGCCGGCATCATCTGCTGCTACCTGACCAAAGCTGACCATAGCCTTGGCGGCCAGTCTTTTATTTATGTTGTAGCGATAGAAAGCTCCACCTGCGGGGCCTACATACTTCCAGTTGAAAGTAGGATTGAGATCACCATAGTAATTGGCACCGCCGCCCCACACACCTATCTCATGAAACTGTGCCTGAGCTGACACCACTGATAGCAGCAGCACGAGCAGGATGATATATGATCTGGACTCTCTCAACGGGGCGCAAAAGTAAATAACTCAGCCGAAAGCATCTAACATTGTACCAAAACGTGGGTTTAGCGCATTTGTTGCCTTCTATGCCTATCGCTGCCAGCCCTCTATCTGCCAGATAGACTCATACAGCTTGCGCTCGCGACTACCATCAGCAGGCTTTAGCCAGACCTCAAATCTGGCTGCGTATGGCTTGCCCCAGTCACCTTCGTAGATAGTAAAATGCCTCTCGGTACCACAAAGCACCAGGGTATCCCTCCAACTGATAACATCTGTGAGTGACGCCGCGGGCAACCTATCTGTAGACAATGGTGTATTTTCGGTCACTTCAAATGCTTTGAGATAGACCTTTCCCGTTATGTGTTTATCCGTCCAAAAATCATATTGATACAGACCTCCTTGAAAATCACTATAGAGCATAAGTCCCGTAGATGCTGTTGTGCTTTTGACAGAATCCAGAAAATGCGTGCGCTGGTCT
>JAFDYP010000101.1 GCA_018267355.1 Bacteroidota bacterium | reverse complement strand
ATACAGAGAATATACTGGCTGTATATCCATATACGCTGAATGCTAATGATGATGGCTTCCTGACGGCCAATGGCAGCGCGGTAGTGATCGCCTCCAAGACTAATCCACAGTCTTACAAAGATCTCTACAGGGCCAAAGTCAATAATCCTGACAACTATAGCCTGCCTAGAAGGATCTACCTGGGTGCTAACATTAATTTCTAATCAATAGGAACAACGTAATAAAATATAATGATCATGAAATCCCGCATATTATCTGTCTGCCTGGTGGCCGCACTCTCTCTGGCCGGCACACATGGGTTCGCCAGGGCACTCACCGTGAATGGCCAAACACATGCTGCGGCAGCGTCATACAAAACGGAAGCCAATGATTGCAACCTGCCTACCTCGCAGTTTAGCATGGATGTCAATAACGTCAGGGCCACCCTCCTCACTGCAGGAGATATGTGGTTTGACGTGCCGGTATCATCTGCGGCATATGAAGTGCCCAAAGGTGAGCGTGGTGTAGCCAATGCGCAGGCTATCTATGCCGGTGCTATATGGGTATCAGGCCTCGATCAGGGCAATAACCTGAAAATAGCTGCCCTCACTTATCGTCAGAATGGTGGCTCAGATTACTATTCCGGTCCGCTCGATGCAGCTGGTACTACATCTCAGAGCGTTTGTAATCTTTGGGATCGCCACTTCCCGGTATGGTCTACACAGATCAAGGCGATGCGTGCTCAGTACGCTAAAGCACTGCTTTTGGCCAATAACGACCCTACCCAGGTCAATCTGCCCATCAGTTCTATCAGCGATAGTCTCAAGTACTGGCCGGGAAAGGGAAATCCATATCTGGATTCGTTGGGATTTGATGTGTCCGGCATACTGGCACCCTTTTTTGATGCTGATGGTGATGGTATATACAATCCAACACATGGAGACTACCCTACTATCAAGCAAGGCGGTGTGAGCCCGAGTAAATATAAAAATGGCCTGTGCCTGAGAAACTCTATTGACAGCTTGAATTTTGCTACCAATACAGCTTTTGCGGATGAAATGGTTTTCTGGGTCACAAATGACAAAGGAAACGTACACAATGGTACCAGCGGTGGAGTACCGATAGGTATTCAGATCAATAACCTGGGGTTTGCTTTTCAGAGCTCAGATGAGATCAACAGCATGACCTTCTATACCTATAATATCCAGAATAAGTCAAATGCGGTACTCAATAAAACGTACATGTCTCAGTATGTAGATCCGGATCTGGGCTGTCCGTATAATGACCGTGTGGGTTGTGATACTTCGCGTAGTCTCGGCATCATATACAATGGCCAGCCTCAAAACGTGACGAATGAACCTGGCTACAGCTACGTCTGTGACAAAACAGGTAGTCCAGCTTGTAGCAATGGTACTATAGGTTATGGTTGCGACCTGCCTATGCTTGGTATAGACTTTTTTGAAGGACCGGTAGACACTGGCTCTACCAGACAGCTGGGCCTGACTGCATTTGAGAGCTATACTAACTCAAACTCACCTACAGGTGACCCAGGAACTGCAGTCCAATTCCGGAACTATCAGACCGGCAAATGGAAGGATGGTACGCCTGTCACGCTTTATGGCAACGGATACCAGAATTCAACTACTACCACCAACTTTATGTACCCTGGCGATCCCAGCATTGCTACTCAGTGGTCTGAGTGCAATCCGCAGGTAGGCGCGGCTATCTGGGCAAATGACCGCCGCTTTGTACAGACATCAGGGCCGTTTACATTCTTGCCTTGTGCCTCGCAGATCATCACTGTTGGAGTTGTATTTGTACAGCCATCAGGTGGTGTTGGTTCTAACTGCCCTAGCTGGTCATTTATAGCAGGCGCAGATGACAAGGCTCAAGCCAGCTTTGATGCAGGCTTTAAGCTACTGGAGGGACCATCTGCCCCGCTGCTAGCTATACGCGAGCAGGACCGTAAGATAATAATCAATGTGGTGGACGATCCTCAGGGTAATAATATAGGTGAGTCATATGCTCAGGTCGACCCGCTGCGCGTGCGCAAAGGCTTTGTGGTAGGCTCCAGTGCCGACTCGCTTTACAAGTATCAAGGATATATAGTATACCAGCTGTCGGATGCCAGTGTCTCCGCCAATGACCTGACCAATCCGTCAAAGGCTGTGCCTGTGGCAATATATGATCTGAAGGATAATATCAAGCACTTGGCTAACTGGTCTCAGGCTACGGATCCCGGCTCTGGAGTTCCTATATGGACTTCAGATGCCAGTACTGTGCCTGGCGTAGGAACCGACCTGCCAAATCTTGGTATCGTCCACTCATTTGTGGATTCGGTAGACGTGTTTGGTGGTGGCCAGATGGTAAATCACAAAACCTACTATTTCGGTGTAATAGCTTTTGCTACAAATAACTTTCAGACCTTCCGTCCTGATCTGGGCACTGGCCAGTATCAGCCATTCCTGATCGGAAAGAACTTTAATAAATACTCAGCTATACCTAGCGATCCGACCTCCGAGTACGGAGGCACTATGCTCAATAGCAAATGGGGGTCCTCCGCCCTGGTACAGCGACTGGAGGGTCAAGGTAATGGCGGCAACTATATAGATCTCACACCTGCCACGATAGATAAGATCATGAGCAGTGCGAATTTTTATGCAGATACGCTCGACTATACTACTGGTTTTGATCCTATAGGCCTCAAGATCACTGATCCTCTGCTGCTCAAGGAGGCCGACTTTGAACTGAAGATCAATGACACTATACCGTACAATGGAGTAAATGTCTCTACCCAGGCATGGTGGGTACTGACAGATCTCACCAACAATGTGACGATTCATTCCACCCGTACACTCGACAGGCAGTATGAGCAGCTCGTAGCTGATGATCAGGGCAATGAGTACGGTTTTTCTATTACCTTGGGTACACCATTCCCGGTATATACAAACTATCTGGATAGCATGCCTGTATATGGCGCTATATCAGGCAGCATCAGTTTTCAGGATTCTACCAAGCCGTGGTTGTCTTTTGTGAAAGATACAAGTGTGACAAACGATGTAAAGAACTGGATCCGATCCGGTCAAAATTATATCACTTGTACTGTTCCTTCAAATACCCCTGCCGACGCAGCATGCAATGTATTCAGTGATGCGTACTATACTACAGGTATCGCAGATTTTCATTTCAGCGACCCTGACAATCAATTTGACAAGATCGCAGACGGCAGGTGGGCTCCATATTGCCTCACCGCAAACTGGAGCGCCGGTCCTACGCCATCTGTGACCACAGCAGGCAGGCCTAGCACTGTAGGTGGCCCGGCGTTCAAATGGAACCGCTATGATGACCGCGCAGCTCCTCCTAGAAATAACCTGGACAAACTGCAAAGTGTAGACATCGTGATCACCTCTGACAAGAGCAAATGGACACCATGCGTAGTGTTTGAGACCGGCGAAAACCCGATGGGCGCTGACCTCGATCCTACAAGTAGTAATCATGCACCGCGCAAGGGGATGCTCCGCGGCCATTATTCTGCCAATATAGACGGGTCTTATGATCCATCTACTAATGGTCTCTCCTACTTCCCGGGT
>JAFDYP010000100.1 GCA_018267355.1 Bacteroidota bacterium | reverse complement strand
TGTCAATATGAACCTCGCCGCGATCTTTAAGCTGAAGGGGCTCAACTTTACCATCTCGGCGGCCTGCGCCAGTGGCAGCCACAGTATCGGCATGAGCTATATGATGATCAAGCACGGCTACCAGGATCGTATGATCTGCGGTGGCGCTCAGGAGACAGACATCCTCACCATGGGCACATTTGATGCGCTGGGTGCTTTCTCTGTGAATGAAGCTAACCCTACCAAAGCATCGCGCCCCTTTGACCGCGACCGTGATGGCCTGATACCGAGCGGCGGCGCTGCTACTGTGATACTCGAGTCACTGGAGTCTGCCCAAAAGCGTGGTGCAAAGATACTCGGTGAGATAGTAGGCTACGGCTTTAGCAGCAATGGCGGCCATATCTCAAATCCTACTGTAGACGGACCCGTGCGCAGCCTGATGATGAGCCTCTCAGAGGCGGGCATGAAGGCAGGAGACATAGACTATATCAATGCCCACGCCACCTCTACCCCTCAGGGCGATGCGAGCGAGGCGCAGGCTATCAATGCCGTCTTTGGCGCCTACAAGCCACTGGTGAGCAGCACCAAGTCTATGACCGGCCATGAGTGCTGGATGGCCGGTGCCAGTGAGGTGGTCTATAGCATGCTCATGATGCGCGATGGCTTTGTAGCGCCCAATATCAACTATGAAAAGCCGGACGAGTTCTCAGCACGTATCAACGTGGCTGCCATTACCAAACAAAGGAATATTGATGTATTTTTGTCCAATTCATTCGGCTTTGGGGGGACTAACTCCACCCTCATAGTCCGCAAATGGAAGCCTTAAACACCCCTTAAAGACAATGACGAAAGAAGACACTATCGATCGGATCAATGAATTCCTATCCGAGGAGTTTGAAGTAGAGGTAGGAAAACTGCAACCGGATGCCATTCTGAAAGATACCCTGGAGCTGGACAGCTTGGACTATGTAGACCTGGTGGTACTGCTCGAGAGCAATTTCAGCATCAAGGTAAAGCAGGAAGACTTTACCAGCATCCGTACCTTTCAGGATCTCTACAACTATGTGATAGCCAAGTCTCAGGCATAATGGCTCAGTGGGAGGGCAAAAGCAAAGGCACGCCACTCGGCTACCGTATTTTCGTAGGCATACTCCGCTATCTCGGCCTCTGGCCTGCCTATGTGCTGCTTTCATTTGTAGTACTATACTACTTTCTTTTCTCATGGAGCTCTACGGGCCATATCTATCGCTTTTTTCGCCAGCGCATGCACTTTGGCGTAGCCCGGTCGGTAGGCATGGTCTACTGGAACTACTTCATGCTCGGCCAGAGCCTGATAGATAAAGTCGCGATCCTATCCGGCCTCTCGGCACGGTTTACCTCCCGCAGCAATGGCGCTGAGAATATAGAGCGCATGGCTGCCGCCAAACGCGGTGCCATCATGCTCGGTGCCCATCTGGGCAACTGGGAGATAGCCGGCCACTTCATAGCCCGCTATGACACAGTGATCAATGTATTGATGTATGACGGTGAGCATGAGCACATCAAAGCGCTGATGGAGTCAGTCATCGGCGGCAAGAAGTTTAACGTGATACCTATACGCGAGGACCTGAGCCACGTCTACCAGATGAGCGAGGCCCTGGCGCGTGGCGAGACCATCTGTATGCACGCAGACCGCTACGTAGAGGGCGCACGGGCGCGGGCGGTAGCGTTTATGGGAGAGGCGGCGCTATTCCCCACCGGCCCCTTTCAGTTGGTCAAGGCGCTTAAGGCGCCATTCACCTACGTATATGGGGTCAAGACAGGACCGACACATTATGAGTTTTACGCCCGGCCGCCCAAGGAGGTTGGCGACTTTGCCAATATCGATGAGATGATGAAAGATTATGTGGCTGATCTGGAAGGTATGGTGAACAAAACACCTTCACAATGGTTTAATTATTACGACTTTTGGAAGAAATAGTGCATTTAGGAACGCTGTTTGCATTACTTTGTAAAAGGCTTGAGCAAAGCACAGAAAATGTGAAGTATGAAAAGTGCCCCTGAAACCCTGCCCAATGGCAAGACTAAAGAACTAAAGGCTGTAGCGCGTATCAAAGTACGGTTTCACGAGTGTGACCCGCTGGGTATCGTCTGGCATGGCAACTATCTCAAGTACTTTGAGGATGCCCGCGATGCCTTTGCCGAGAAATACGGCTTTGACCTGTATTCGTTTTATCAGCGGGGGTATGCTACCCCCCTCATCCACTCAGAGGCCACCTACAAGCGCCCCCTGCGCTATAAGGATGTGGCCTTTGTGGAGGCGCAATATATCAGGACCGACGCTGCCAAGATCATCTTTCACTACAAGATCAAAAATGAATCCGGCGACCTGATCTGTACCGGCTCTACCACGCAGGTCTTTGTGACCAATGGCGCCATGGAGCTGGCTCTGACCGTACCTGATTTTATCAACGACTGGATGCAGCAGGTAGGCCTCAGGTAGTCATGTCTTCTCCCGTTTACATTGTAGCTGATAATGTGATCTCTCCGCTGGGCACCACCTCGGCAGAGAACTATGCGCGTGTCTCCGCAGGCGACTCAGGTATATCTCTGGTAGATGACGCGGACCTGTCTCCGGTGCCTGTCTACGCTGCGCGCATAAATGATAGTAGCCTGCCTCATGTAGAGAGTAGCTCTCCCAGATTTGAGCGGCTCTGCATGCTTTCCATACAGGAGGCCCTCACGCATACCGCCATCAGCATGGCGGATAGAGACACCATCTTTATCCTCTCCACTACCAAAGGTAACATAGAGCTATTGGCAGCGGGTGCCCCTGATAGTGATCTGTCACTATCCCTCTCAGCAGAGCGTATCGCTGCTCACTTTCACGCAGTGAATAAGCCGATAGTAGTATCCAATGCCTGCATCTCAGGTGTACTGGCCATCATCACCGCCAAAAGACTGATAGACTCCGGACGGTACAAGCATGCCGTAGTGACCGGTGCAGATGTGTTGTCACATTTCGTGGTATCAGGCTTCCAGAGTCTCATGGCTATCAGTGATGAGCCCTGCCGTCCATTTGATAGGGCGCGCAAAGGGATCAACCTGGGCGAGGGCGCTGCCACAGTAGTCCTGACCAGCGATATATCTCAGGTACAGCCTGATAGTATAGAGGTACTGGGCGAGGGTCTGACCAATGACGCCAATCACATCTCCGGCCCCTCACGCACGGGCGCCGAGCTGGCAGATGCCGTGACCAAAGCTATCAGCCGTAGCAGCATCACGGCAGAGGATATTGCTTTCATCTCTGCTCATGGTACAGCTACGCTCTACAATGATGAAATGGAGAGCAAAGCATTTGAGACGGCGGGGCTGAGCGATACGCCACTACATAGCCTGAAGGGGTACTTTGGCCATACGCTCGGTGCTGCCGGCGTGATCGAGACGGTCATGACCATCCATTCGCTACGCGCAAAGAAAGTACTGGCCAGCCGCGGGTATACAGAAAGCGGTGTACCCGGGAGTGTGACTGTGAATAGTAGTGTGGTGACCTCTGATAAATCACATGCGCTGAAAACCGCCTCCGGTTTTGGTGGCTGCAATGCGGCTTTGGTGCTGAGGAGGAATACAAGTTTTTGAACCACATAGGACACATAGATCACATAGAAATTTACTTAGAGAACATTAGACTTTGAATCTATAATGGAAGAAAGCAAACCAAAGATAACCAAGAAGTGGCTGGATGAGTTAACCTACAGGGTGATCGGTGCTGCAATCGAGGTACAAAAACATATGGGGCATGGCCTGCTGGAAGGTACCTATCAAAGGTGTTTTGAGCATGAATTAAGATTGATCGGGCTGCGCTGTCGCACAGAACTGTCGGTCCCGGTAGTCTATAAAGGACTGGATGTGATGGCAGATCTCAGATGCGATGTACTGGTGGAGGATTGTTTTGTGGTAGAGCTGAAAACCGTAGAGAATATATTACCGATCCATCGTGCCCAGGTCATGAGTTATATGACATTGCTCAGGGCACACAAAGGAATTGTTATTAATTTTAACGCATACAATATTTTCAAACTGGGTCAGGAAACCTTTGTCAATGACTCCTACAAAGACCTCCCCGATG